>NZ_JBQKKT010000003.1:0-250854 GCF_052116585.1 Luteococcus sp. Sow4_B9
ACCAGGCCCGGTGACAACACCCCCCGGATCATTGGTGAGACAGGGGCACTGAGTCATGCCGGGCCCGGCGACCGTGACCCCTCCCTACGGGGTCACCAGCAAGGTAACGGGCACGGGACTGTTGGAGGTCGACGAATGGACACGGTGATCGGCGAAACGGTGCTGGGTGCCGACGAGATCCAGGCGGGCCTGTCCGAGGTGGCCCAGCAGCTCAATGCGGACTTCGAGGAGGCGGTGGTGATCACCGTCGTCCCCGGCGGCATCCTGGTGACGGCCGACCTGGTGCGGCAGCTGACCTTCGATGTCTCGATGGACTGGATCTCCTGCCCGCACACCCCGGGGGAGTACAACAATGCCTCGCCGATCGTCTACCACCAGAACGTCCCGATCGATGGGCGCCACGTCATCGTCATCGACGACGCCATCGAGTCCGGCGGAACCATGAAGCGCCTGGTGGCCCACCTGGCCACCTTCAACCCGGCGTCGATCTCGGTGGCCACCCTCTTCGTGAAGCCGGGACGGGTCGACACTCCCGTGCGGCAGTACTTCGCCCGCGAGATGGACAGCGACGACATGCTCGTCGGCTTCGGGCTTCCCTGGCAGGACCGGCTGCGCAACCTGCCGTTCGTGGCCAAGCTCGCCGTCCCCGACCTGACCATCCGCAGCCCGCACGGGGTGGAGGAGTACCCGCGGCTGGTCCAGATCTGGCGTAGTGCGGTGGATGCCACCCACGACTTCCTCGCCGACGAGCATCGTGACGAGATCGAGGCGGTGCTGGCCTCGAACTACTTCCCGCAGGTGCAGCTGCACGTGGCTGAGCGCCAAGGCAAGGCAGTCGGCTTCGCTGGGGTCGGGGGAGGAAACCTCGAGATGCTCTTCGTCGACGCGGCCGAGCGCGGACACGGGATCGGGACGGGCCTGCTGGACTTCGTCGTGGCCGAACACGGCGTGCGGACGGTGGACGTCAATGAGCAGAACGGCCAAGCGGCGGACTTCTACCGCCGGCGCGGCTTCGTGGTCGTCAGCCGTGACGAGCTCGACGACGAGGGGCGGCCCTATCCGATCCTGCACCTGGCGCTGCCGGGCGCCTGACCCGGGCAGGGGCCAGGCGCCGCGGGGCACAGCGGTGTGGGAGCAGTGCCGGGGCCGCGGGATGACCGCGGGCTCAGGAGGCCTGCTCGCAGCGCTCCTTGAGCGCGTCCATCTCCTTGTCGAGCTGGCCCTGCATCGTGCCGGTCAGCGACGCGATCGTGCCGCCGACGTCCGAGAGTTCGTAGTCGCACTCGACGCGAGTCGTCCCCGCGCCAGGCGTGGAGAGTCGGTAGGTGATGCGGCTCGAGACGGTGCCGCTGCCGACGAAGGTCAAGGTCTCCGGAGCCACGACGGAATCAACGCGGTAGTGCTGCACTCCGCCGAACAGACCCTGGTCGAGGTCGTAGACGGCGCCGACGCCTCCGTTGGGGGGTCTGCGTGGTGACGCTCGTCACGTCGGGCATCCAGCCACCCCAGCGCTCGACATCGGTGAGCACGTCCCACACGATCGGTGCCGGAGCCATGATGTCGACGGTGCTGGTGAATGAAGGCATGGGAAACTCCCTGTCTGTGCTGTCAGTGGAGCCCCGATCCTGCGCGGTGGGCGGGGGCAGTTGACCGGGCGGGGCCCCCAGTTAACGCAGAATTTTCCCAATCGGCTGCTCTGCGACAGCACGCAATCCATCACTCTGCCCGCGGTGCCGGTGAATTGACTCGGGTGGTCCAGCGGTCCCCGGCCGGGGCGGTCAGCCGCGTTTCGCCCGCCTGGTTGACCGCTTGGCGCCTGGGCGGGGTCGCTGGCCACCCCGCGCCGGGGCGGGTCGGGATCCCGAGGCGGCCCGCTCCTTCTGCGTCCGCGAACTGTTGGCGCTGCGGCCGCGGACCACGCCGACGAACTCGTCGAGCAGGGGATTCTCGTCGTCGATGCGCCAGGCCAGCGCCACGGGGGAGGGCTCGGCGTCGGTGATCGGCCGGTAGACCAGGTCGCGACGGCTGGCGCCACGGGCGATCGACATCGGCACCACCAGCACTGCCCCCACCAGCACCCGGTCAAGCGCAATGGCGTCCAGCTCGGTGAGCACGGTCTCCTCGTCGGCCAGATCGGCCATGGTCAGTTCGTCTGCCGCGGCGAACAGGTGCTCCTTCGAGACCCAGGCCACCATCTGCTCCTCGTAGAGCGGGATGGCGTGCAGCCCGTCGCGGTCGATGGGCAGCCGCACGAAGCACATGTCCAGGCTGTCGTCGCGCAGACCGACGAGTTGTTCGTCGTCGGCCACCTCGGTGATGCTGAGCGGCGCCGCGAAGCGCTCCTCCCAGGTGCGCTGCCACTTGTGCAGGATGACGCCTCGCACATGTCCGATCCGCAGGCCAGTCGGCGGGGTCTTCTCGCTCACCACTGCAGGCTAGCGGCCCGGGCCGTCCGCCCACATTGCCGCCCTCGGCTACGCTCACGCCCGTGAGCCAAGTGATGAAGCCGTCCACCGCAGCCCAGAAGCTCGGGATCCTGCTGTCTGCCGCCCCCGAGGACTTCCAGCAGACCCCCATCTCCCGCGAGGACCTGGACGCCCTGCGCGAGAATCCGCCGCAGTGGCTGCAGGACCTGCGCCGCAACGGACCCTTCCCGCGCGACGTCATCGCCCAGAAGCTCGGCGTCTCCAATTCGGGACTGGCTCGCGGCGGTCTCACCGATCCGCTCGACGCCGACCAGATCGGCGAGCTGCTGGCCAATCCGCCGCAGTGGCTGGAGCACGAGCGATCCGTGCACCGCAAGGTGGTTGCCGAGAACGAGCGGTTGAAGGCCGAGCGGGCACGCCAGGGCAACTGAGCCGGGAGCCCGGCGATGACCGGACTGCAGGGGGCCGAAGCCCTGCCCCGAGCCCTGACCTCGCGTGAGCGCGAGGTGCTGGTGCTCATGCTCCAGCAGGGCCGCCCCGACGACGATGACACCGTGACCGGGGCCGACCGGGAGCGGTGGCTGGCGATGGTGCCCTCGCTCCAGGTGGTGCGTCGCTGCGCGTGCTCCGAGTGCCCGACGGTCGACTTCTCCGTGGCCGACACGAATGGCCGGCGAGTGGCGCTGTCCGCCGGTGCCCCCGGCCTGGGGCTGGTGCTGTTCATCGACGACGATCGCCCGAGCTGTCTGGAGGGATTTCCCATCGACGGGGGAGTCTTCCCGGTCTTCCCACCCCCGCGGGATGTCACCTTCTTGGGCCCAGTGCGTTCCGAATCCTGATCGCCACCGGAAGGAGCAGACCGCTCGGACCGAAGCGTGCATGGCGGGGACACCGTCAGGTCCGACGAGCTGTCGGTCGACCCCGAAGCTCCGTGAGCTGGGCCACGACGTCACCGTCGCCACCCCCAGCGGCAAGGATGTGCAGACCTTTGTCAACGACAAGGACCGCGGCGAGGTCTTCCCCGTCGACGTGAAGCTCGCCGAGGCCGAGGGCCCCTTCGACGTCGTCCTCCTGCCCGGTGGCACCCTCAACTCCGACGCCGCCCGCATTGACAGCGAGATCCAGCGGGTCGTCAAGGACCAGGCCGGGGCCGGCCGCACCATCGCCGCCATCTGCCACGCGCCCTGGGTGCTGGTGGAGACCGGACTGGCCAAGGGCAAGACCCTGACCGGCTACGAGTCGATCCGCACCGACCTGGCCAATGCCGGCGCCACCGTCGTCGACGAAGAGGTGAAGGTGTGCCCCGCCAACGGCTGGACACTGATCACCTCGCGCAATCCCGACGACCTCGACGCCTTCGTCGCGGCCATCAACGAGGCCTGACATGCGCCTGCTCGTGACCGCCTTCGACCCCTTCGGTGGAGAACACATCAACCCGGCCCTGGAGGCCGTGCGTCGATTGCCCGCCGAGATCGCCGGGGCGGAGGTGGTCCCGCTGGAGGTTCCCACCGTCTTTGGGCGCTGCATCGACGTCGTCGCCGCCGCGATCGACGAACTGCGGCCCGACGCCGTGGTCTGCGTCGGTCAGGCCGGAGGCCGTCCCGACATCACTCCCGAGCGGGTCGCGATCAACGTCGACGACGCCCGCATCCCCGACAACGACGGGAACCAGCCCTTGGACGTGCCAGTGGTGGAGGGTGGGCCGGCCGCCCACTTCGCCACCCTGCCGGTGAAGGCGATGGTGCAGGCCATCCGCGACGAGGGGCTGGCCTCCTCGCTGTCCAACACCGCCGGAACCTTCGTCTGCAACCACCTGATGTACGGAGTGCTGGACCACATTGCGGCTCGTGGCGGGCGGATCCGGGCCGGCTTCGTGCACGTGCCCTTCATCCCCGAGCAGGTGGCGGATCCCCGGGTGCCCAGCCTGCCGCTGGCCGACGTCGTCCGCGGACTCACGGCCGCCCTGACCGCTGTGGTCAGCCATGGCGAGGACATCTCGCTGGTTGCAGGCGCCACCCACTGACCTCTGCGGTTCAGCCAGTGACCACGTCCAGACCGCGGATGTCCACCTCCCCGCCACGTGGACCGGTCAGCTCGACGGCGACCAGGGTGCCGCGCCGAGCAGCCGCGGGCAGGGGGACACGTGCCGTCTGGGGGTAGTAGAGCCCCGCGCCGTAGGGGTGCGGCCACTCGCGCAGCGCGTTGTACTTCGGCCCCATGTCCACGGGGAAGCGACGGCCGTCGGCCATCACGGCGGTCAAGCTCATGGGGGTGTGACCCAGCTTGTCCTTGCGGTCACGGGTGGGCGTCAGGTGCAGGGCCACCAGCTTCGGATGGCGCGCCGTCACGGCATCCGCAGGTGGCCGAAGACCACCAACGGCGCGTTCGCCCGTGCGCGCCGCGGCGTGATCAGCAGGCCGCGCACGGGAGCTCGGTAGGCCTTCGGACGTGAGGCGGGGCCCAGGTCGATGTCGCCGAGGTCGACGTCGCGCACCACCGCGGTGCGGGTGCGGGTGACCTTCAGCGCGGCAGCCTTGCGTCCGACGGGGGAGTGCGGCCCCTCCTCCGGTGCGGCGTGGGCCGGTGTCGTGGCGACGGTGGGGGTGGTGAACAGCAGGGTGGCGGCGAGCGTGGCGGCGCGAAGACGGCGTGACATGGATCTTCCCTCAGGGGACACGTGGTGGATGAGCAGGGACACAGTAGAGCCACCAGGGGTGCATGCTGGGGTGGATCAACTGGTCAGCGCATCACGGGAGGGCAACGTGCTGGGATTCGGCAGCGGGGTGGGGCTGTGGGAGCCGTCGGAGCAGTGGCGACGCAAGCACCGCCAGTCCCGGGTCTACGAGGTGCGGGTGGCCGTCGAGCCCGTGGTGGCCCTGGACAGGGCGTGGCAGGAGGTCCTGCGCGAGCACGACGGCGATGCGGCCAAGATCCTTGACGGTGGCGCCGTCCTGCGGCGGCTGGAACCGGGCCTGGTGGCGGTGGTCAGCGGAGGCGAGGATGCCTTCGACTCGCTGGCCTGGAGCATCAACGTGACGCTCGGCGAGGCGGTGCAGAAGGTCGCCCCGGACGCGATGATGCGGGTCGTCCACCAGGAGCGCGTCGACGAGCGCTGAGTCGGCTGCTGGTCACGAGCCGTCCCGGCCGGTGGTCACCAGCACCTTGCCGCGAGTGCCGCCGTCGAGCATCTGACGCATCGCCTCCAGCGTCTGGCCGAAGGGGAGCACCCGATCGACCACGGGCTGCAGCACGCCGTCGTCGACGAGGCCAGCGATGGTGCGCAGGGCCTGACCGTCGGGCTCGATGAACAGGAAGCGGTAGCTGACGCCCCGTTTTCTGGCTCGGGCGCGCAGCCGGGCGCTCAGGACCGTCAGCGCCAGTTTCACGGGTAGTGCTGCGCCGGCCTGGTCGGCCAGCGCGGGATCCGGGGTGCCGGCGATGCCCACCACCAGGCCGCCACGGCGCAGGACTTCGAAGCTGCTGTCGATGCTGGAGTGCACCTTCACCGGCACCCGCGAGCAGGTGGTCGACGGCCTGGACGGTTTCGCCCAGCAGGTGCAGGCCGACGAGCTGATCGTGGTGAACATGGCCGGAACCGAGGACCAGAAGCGCCACACCCTGGAGCTGCTGGCCCCCGAGGCCGGGCCGGGGCGACTCAGCCGCTGATCCCCAGCTGCTGGCCGACCGTGGCCTCGTCGCCGACCACGTCGAGCAGGCAGTGGGCGACGTCGCTGCGGCTGATCCTGCCGCCCAGGGTGCCATTGCCGCCCTCGTCCAGGCTGCGCCACCGGCCCGTCGCGTCGCCGTCGGTCAGCCCGGCCGGGCGCACGATCGTCCACCGCAGCCCCGAGCCGCGCACGGCGTCCTCCTGCTCGTCGTGGTCGGCCAGCGGCTGGGCCAGCATCCGCGGGGCGATCTGGCGCATCGGCACCGGAAGCTGCTCGGCGGAGGCGCCGGCCCCCAGCGAGGTCTGCACCACCAGGCGGTCCACCCCCTCCTGCTGCATCGCCGTGATGACGGCGCGCGTCACCTCGGTGCGGGCCCGGGGCGCGTCCTTCGAGCCGCCGACGGCCACCACCACGGCATCGGCACCGGCCACCGCGTCGCGGGCCACCTGCGGATCGGTCGCGTCACCGGTGACGATGCGTGCGCCCTCCAGCGAGGTGCCCGAACGCGAGACCACCGTCACCCGGTGGCCATGGCGCAGCGCCAGCTCGGCCAGTGCCCGCCCCGAGCCCTGCGAGCCACCCACCACCGTGATCGCCAACGGGTCGGGGTGCGAGGCCGTCACCGACGAATGGTGCTGCACGTCGGAATCGCTGTCCGACTTCATCTTCCCGGCGACCAGGTGCACCCCCTGGGCGACCCGGTACGCCACCGGGTACAGCGCCCGGCGCTGCCGCAGCCACGGCCCGATCGCCTCGCGGTAGGGCTCCAGTCCCGAATCGGGCCCGAACAGGCGCGACTCCACCCGGGCACTGGGCACCCCCGGCAGCGCCGTGGCGACGGCGTCGACGATCCGCAGCGCCACGGTGGCCCCGCGGCGCGCGGGGTCGGTGCTGGCCAGGTTGTCGCGCAGCGTCCACGCGTACTCGCCCAGCGCCGCCAGGTCGGGCAGGCGCTGCGCCTCGAAGTCGGCGAACCAGGTCTCGGAGCCGGAGGCGGCGTGCTCGGCGAGTAGGAAGGCGTCCTCCAGCCCGGAGTTCACGCCCTCGCCGGTGGGCGGCAGGACGCTGTGCGCGGCATCGCCCACCAGCAGCAGCCACTCGTCGAAGGCCAGCTGGTCGCAGCGCACGACGGCGCCCGAGAAGGGCTTGCGGTCGAAGTAGGCGGCGAGGTCATCGTGCGTCAACAGGGGAGCGGCAAGCGGTGCGTGCTGCTCGATGTGTGCGCGCAGGGCCTGGATGTTGGCCCCGCTGGCGGTGGTGGACAGCAGGAGCTCCTCGGCGTCGTCGCCCTCGATGGCGGTGACGACGACACCCCACACCCCGTCGGACAGCGTGGCCGTGTAGATGCCCCTGGAGGTGAAGATGTGGTGGATGGCGGGGTCGAGTCCGGGCGCGCTGGCCCCCGGCTTCGAGAAGGCGACGCGGAACTGCACGCCCCAGTCGCCGACCAGCGGGGAGAAGCCGGGCACCTGCTCGGCCAGCGCAGAGCGTGCCCGGGAGCGGACACCGTCGGCGGCCAGCACCCGGGCCTCGGCGGCCTCGACCGTCACCTCGCCGTCGGCGGTGGCGAAGGTGAGGGTGCGGCTGGCCAGGTCGAGCCCGATGAGCCGGTGGCCGGTGTGGATGGTGATGGCCGGGTGCCGGGTGGCCCTGTCGAGCAGGATCTGGGTGAGGAAGGCACGCGTGGTGGCGAGCAGACGGCCGCTGTCCAGGCGGGCGATGCGTCGGGTGCCGTTGCGGATGATGAAGGCCTCCACCACCTCGGCCTCGTCGCGCAGCTGCTGCAGCAGGGCGGGGTCGATGCGTCGCAGGGCCTCCTGGCCGCGGGTGTTGACGCCGATCGGGTAACTGTTGGCGGCCGACAGGTCGAGCTCGTCATGGGCCTCGTGGATGGTGACGCGATGGCCCTGGGTGGCCAGCAGGAGGCTGGCGGCCAGTCCGACCGGCCCGGCGCCGAGGACGATCGTGTGCGGTGCGGTCTCGGTCATGGGTCCCTCCGGTTGTTCGTCGGGACAGTCAAGCACGCAACGTGACCGGTGGGCGAAAGTGTGCATCCCAGCCCCCGATGTCGAGGGCTGGGACGCACACTTCAGGGTCGGTTGGCCGGATCAGGCCGGGAAGGTGGTGTCCATCTTCGGGCTGGGGTGGAAGTCCCAGCTCGGGGTGCTGCAGTAGCCCTTCTCGGAGCCGTTGGCCAGGTAGAGGTTGCCGTCGACCTCGAGCACCAGCTCATGCCCGTAGCGAAGGGCCATGGTGTACATGAAGCCGGGCTGGGGGCAGCCGCTGGCGCCATTGGACCAGTAGCCCTCGTTGTAGCGGTAGACGTGCACCTGGCTGGCGGGGACACCGAGGCCCTTGGCGAGCTGCAGGACCGACTCGGTGAGGCGGGGGTCCTTGGTGGACAGATTGCTGGTGCGCTCGAGGTTCGTGGGCTGCGGCGGGACCTCGACGGCCAGGGCGGGGGTGGCGGGGATGGTGAGACCGGCAACTGCCAGGCCGGTCAGCATGAGGGCGGGGGTGCGCTTCATGGTGGTTCCTCCGGTTGGGGGGTTGGGGGTTGGGGGTTGTGGGGGGTGGAGCAGAAATACTCTCCAGCATGGAGATTACATCCGTTGATCCCTTGCAGGGAAGGGATTGTGAAGACTTAACATTCTTGCGTCGTTGAACTTTCGATGATCCACGGTGGTCCCTTCGAAGGGGTGTGGTGGTGCCCTGGTCGGTAGCCTCGGCGGGGTGAAGATCCTGGTGACCGCCTTCGACCCCTTCGGCGGCGAGGCCGTCAACCCGGCCCTGGAGGCGGTGCGGGGGCGCGGGCGGGATCGAAGCCGCGCCCGTCATCACGGATGGTGATGTGCCACTGGGAGCCGTGCTCGGCCACCATCACCTCGACGTGCGTGGCGTGCGGCACACCGCCGGAGCCGCGGCTGATGGCGTGCAGGGCGTGCAGGACGTGGTCGTGCAGCAGGCGGGCCGCCTCCCGGCTGGCGTCCTTCTCGGCCCGCTCCACCTCCCGGCTGTGCTCGGCGCGCAGCCGTCGGGCCATCTGGTGGTCGGCCTGGCGGGCGAGCAGGTCGAGCCCGTAGCCGAACAGGGCCATCATCGCCACGGGCATGGTGAACCACGGCACCGGGGCCAGGCGCTGGGTGCGCTGGCCGAGCTCGGTGCGGACCCGCACCGTGTCCAGGTGCCGGTGCTGGACGAGCAGGCCAATCCCACCTACTGGTGCCACCTGTCGCCGCGGGCCGACGAGCGGCTGTTGCGCCTGGCCCGCACCATCGGGACGAGGGGGCTCTGGCGCAATTGAGGGGGTGCGGCAGGACGGGCTGATCGTCACCTTTGGCAGCATGTGGGCATGACCAGTGCCGGTGACCAGCCCGCCCGGCCGCGTCCCCTGACCGCACGGGAGCGCGAGACACTCCAGTGGATGGTCCTGCACGGCACGGCCGATCCCCAGCCCACCGACGAGGAGCGCCGCGCGTGGCTCGCCCAAGTCCCCAGGGCCATGGTGTACGGGACCTGCGGTTGCGGTGCGTGCCCGAGCATCGAACTGGTTCCCGGGGACCCGTCAGGGCCGCGGACGGTGCTGGCCGGCGAGGCCCAGGGGCTGGGCCTCGCGCTGTTCATCGACGACGGCAGTCTCACGTACCTGGAGGGCTTTCCCACCGACGATGGCATCTTCCCGGTCTTCCCGCCGGTCTCGGAAATTCGCTGATCCTTCGGATCGAATGGGTGGCCATCCCGGGACAGGGGTGGCCACCAGCTGGTTCGATTGGGCCATGTCGATGCACTTCTACCGTCCCGCCGACGGCCACGGCCTGCCCCACGATCCCTTCAACGCGATCGTCGCTCCCCGCCCCATCGGCTGGATCGGCACCCGGGCCGCCGACGGCCGCCGCAACCTGGCGCCCTATTCCTTCTTCAACGCCTTCAACTACCGTCCGCCGATCATCGGCTTCGCGAGCATCGGCTGGAAGGACACCGTCGCCAACTGCGCCGCGACGGGCGAGTTCACCTGGAACCTCGTCAGCCGTCCGCTGCTGGAGCAGATGAACCAGACCTGTGCCGCGACCGACGAGGACGAGTTCGAGCGCGCCGGACTGCTGGCCGCCGACTCGGTCGAGGTGGCCGCACCGAGGGTGGCCGTGGCCGGGGTCAACTTCGAGTGCCGCGTCACCCAGCAGCTCGAACTCACCAACCTCGCCGGCGACGGGGTGGGGACGTGGGTCACCTTCGGCGAGGTCGTCGCCGTCCACATCGACCAGGCGCTGCTGCCGGACGGCATCTTCGACACCGCCGCCGCCCTGCCGATGCTGCGTGCCGGTGGCCCAGCGGCCTACTTCGGCGTCGACCCCTCGACCCGCGTCGACCTGCACCGGCCCCGGGACTGAGTCGCCGCGGCACCCCGACGACGGACGGGTCAGGCGCGCTCGTCCTGCAGCTCCTGCGCCGAGCCGACCAGCCCGGGCCGGTCGTCGGTGACGGTGGCCAGCAGCAGCGCGCCATCCACCTCCGGTGCCTTCGCGGTGCGCAGCACCTCGGCGGCCTTGTGCGAGAAGTCGCGCCCGGCGCGTCGCTCGGCGGTGCCCGCGCGGCTCGGGTCGGCGAAGGCGACCAGCACCTCCGCGGCGTGGGAGCGCACGGCGGCCTCCTCACTGTCGAGGGCGGCGGCCAGGGCGTCGATGGCCGGCTCGCCGTACTGCAGCAGTGCCCGGGTCAGGCCGTGGCGGAGCTCCGCCTTGTCCGAGCCCAGGTGCCCGACGAGCACGGCCAGGCTCTCGGGAGAGGCGATGCGGCCCAGCGCCCACCACGCCTTCGCGGCCACCACCGGATCGGGGTCCGAGGCGTGGGGAAGGATCGCGGGCGTGGTGGCCGGGTCGCCGATCTTGCTCAGGGCGTGCAGCACCGGCTCCCTCGGGACGCCGTCGCGCTCCAGCGCCGCGACGAGCACCGGCGTCGCCGCCTGTGGCCGGGCCACGACCGCCCAGATGAGGGTCTCGCGGACGAAGTCGTCGGGCTCGGAGGCCATCTGGTCGACCAGCTCCCACATCAACGGGCTGGCATCGACCGTCCCCAGGTGCAGTGCTGCCTGCTGGCGCACCGGCGCCTCCTCGGAGGTGAGGGCGGCCATCAACGTCTCGAGCTTGTTCACACTGCCAGCCTAGGTGGCTGGCCCCAGAGGCCACGGTGTGGACGGCGCGGTGTTGACACGTCCGATCTGTAGCGTGGTCACGAATTCGTTGGGAACCGACCAGGATGACGGTGGGAGCAAGATGAAGAAGACCACGGTGAAGCTGTCCCACCACCTGCGCGACGTCCAGGAGCGGACCAACCTCGTTGACCAGGAGTTCAGCAGCAAGACCCCGTACAGCCGCATCCCGCTGGGCGAGCTGCGTCAGGGCACGCTGGGCCCACAGCGGACTGCCGAGCTGTACGCGCTCAGGGACGGTGCTTCTGGCAGAGTGTCGACGAGCCCACCGGCGAGTTCCCGAAGTGACGCGAAGTCGCTGGACATCATCATTTCCTTGGTCACGCTCCACCAGGATGGTCGGGCAGCGGCCTTGGCATTGCTGCCCGCCACGCTCGCGCCGGATGGACGGCTGACTGCCGACCTCGCGTCCGGTGAGCCATGGATCCCCGTCGTGAGATTGCGTTCCCCGGGGTCGGCCAATCGCGAGGTCATGGTGGGGAACTTGTCGGCGCTCTGGAAGTGGCGCAACGGCAAGGGGATGGAGAGCGCGTCGAAGGTGGAGTCCTTCACCGACGCTGTCGACCATGCCTTGGCGATGTTCGATGCCGTCAGCGACGACGACTTCCGATCCCTTGCGGCGAGTGCCGAATACGTCGTGGACACGGAGCTGTGCCATGTGGTCCCCGGGAAGGTCATCAAGGCCAATGGGGCCATCCTCGAGCTGTACGGTCACCTCATCGATGGTGGTGCCGCACTGGAGGCGCCTCTGTACGAGGCCCTGCTCTGCCTGGACCAGAAGCCAAGAGCATCCGCGGATTCCATTGACGATGACGTCGAGCTGTTGCGGGAGTCCGCGCTGCGCGCCGTGGGCAGCATGAGCGATGCCTTTCCCCTGACGGCGTCACAACGCCGTGCCGTGCACGCTTTCGAACGTGACGGCGAGGGCATGGCGACTGCCGTCAGCGGTCCGCCGGGGACGGGCAAGACAACGATGCTGCAGGCGGTGGTCGCCAGCCTCCTCGTCCAGCACGCGCTGGATGGGAAACCCGCGCCCCTGGTCGTGGGCACGTCAACCAACAATCAGGCGGTCACCAACATCATCGACTCCTTCAGCTCCGTGACCAAGGACGATCCAGGCATCCTGGACCACCGCTGGCTGCCTGTCGCTCTCGACGGCGATGCGGGCGCAGACCCACTACCCGGGCTGGCTGTCTACTGTCCCTCGCAGGCGAAGGCCAGCAAGGCACGCGAGAAGGGGTACCTCACCGAATCGACGAACAAGTCGGGTGTGTACAGCGAGTACTCTGAGGACGCCTACCGTGTGGCTGCCACGTCACACTTCCTGCAGAAGACAGCCCAGTACTGCACTGCGGCTCGTCTCGATGCTCCGCATGACCTGAAGGCTGCGACCGTGGCACTCCGCAAGGCGTTGAAGACCTGTGACGAACAGCGTCGCCGCCTCATAGAGGAGCGGGCCCGGGCGGATTCGTTGATCGGGCCGAACGACAGTGCACGCCTGCGCCGGGAGCTCGACCAGGTTGGCGCCGATCTCCTGCGCCATCGGCATTTCCTTGATCAATGGGTGGCGCGGCTTTCCCCACCGCGCCCGGACGGGAGTCCAGCGGACCCCGTGGAGGATGAGTACCGCGCCGAGATGAACCGTCAGCCCGACGAGCCAGCCGGAACCTTGCAAGGATGCGGGGCCTATGTCCAGTTCTACGAGGAGCGCTCCGCCGCGCTCGGAGCCACAGTGGACCGGTTGCAGGCTGAGCTCGACCAGGTGGTGCGCCGTGAGGAGGAGGCGTCCCGCGACTATCGGAAATCATCTGAACGTCCATTGAGGATGGCGCGGCTGCTGGGGGTCATCACACAAGAGCAGGTGGAGCAGATCTTGTCGGCAGCGAGTCTGCTCGAACTGGACCGGCTGCTCGACACCACGCTTCGCTATGCACAGTTCTGGCTGGCCGTGCATGTCTATGAGGCGGAATGGCTAACCGTGATTGGCAGTGACGACCTGATCGCCCCCGATGAACGGTCGCGTACCGTCAAGCGCTACATGGACCGCTACTGGTCGCAAGTGCCAGCTCTCGTGCCCTGTTTCGTGATGACAGCCTTCCAGCTGCCGAAGTACTTCCGGCTCTGGACTCGGAGCGGAGAGCCGTCGAACTTCGACCTGGGCCGCATCGACCTGTTGATCATCGACGAAGCGGGACAGGTGGACACCTCGGTGGGGGCCGCCGCCTTCGCGCTGGCCAAGCGGGCACTGGTCGTCGGCGACGTGCAGCAACTCGCGCCGGTGTGGGGAATCGACCCCGAGGCTGACCGCGAGTTGGCTGAGGGGCATGGTCTGACCCGTGACTGGGACGAGATGGAGAAGCGCGGCCTCACCGCTTCGAGCTCGTCGTCGGTCATGCGGGCGGCGAGCGCCGCGACGCGGTGGAGCAACGGGGAGGACGAGGCTCCCGGACTGTTCCTTGCTGAGCACTTCCGCTGCCATCCCGACATCATCGGCTACTGCAATGACCTGCTTTACAACGGGAAGCTGGTTCCCAGCCGTCCCGCCGAGAGCTGGCCGTTGGCGGGGCGGGTGCCCGCCCCATTCCTGTTCCGGCAGGTGCCCGGATCCGAGGATCGCGCACAGGGACCCAGCCGGATCAATGAACAGGAAGCGAACGTCATTGTCGAATGGATCGTCCACAACTTCGACTTTTTCCGGGAGATCTACAACCCTGATGGAGATCCTGCCGAGGACAAGAAGATAATCGGTGTCGTCACGCCCTTTGCCGCGCAGGCACGACTCATCGAACGGCGTCTCGAGGCGGTGGGCGGAGCACAGTTGCGACGCAATGTCACCGTGGGTACGGCACATACTCTGCAGGGAGCTGAGCGGTCGGTGGTGCTCTTTTCCGCCGTCTACGGCGACAATTCGGGCAAGGCTTCCTTCGTGGACAACACGCTGGAGCTGATGAATGTTGCCGTCTCTCGTGCGAAGGACCTGTTCATCGTCTTCGGCGGAGCGGCTCGTGCCAAGGACAGAGGGCCGGTCTTCTCCTTGGTGGCCCGACATGCCACCCCGAGCGCGTGTGACTTCGCCGGTGCGCGAGGTTTGACCGTAGAGTTGCCCGCCACCTCCGGGGCGCCCGGTGTCCACGAAGAATCGGCAAACAATCCCAGCATGGACGCGTCGGGTGAGAACGAAAGATCGGCGTCGGACACGACCCTGACGCAACCCACCACGGCGGAAGTCACCTCACCGGAAACCGTCCCCGATGGAGACGTCGACATCTGGGTCTCGCGACATGAACCGGGCTACCTGATTGCCAGCGAACTGATCAAGAAGTGGAAGACCGATCCCGTGGCGGCTGGGCGAGCCCTGCCGAATTCGCAGCAATTCAACCGGGCGCTGGAGCGGGCGGGTCTGCTCGTGCGTGAGGACTCCACACTTCGGCCCAGCGCTCGCGGGGCGACGCTCGGCATCGCGCGCTACGAGAGTGGGTCAGGAACGAATCGTTACTTCAACGTCATCTATTCCATGGCCGCGCAACAGGCACTCACCGCCATGCTGGTCTCGGGGGAGATGCAGTGGGAAGAAGCGTGACGCAACCTGCGCTGTGTCCGACGACAGTCCCAGCACGCCTGTCCAGCAGTCGCAGCGCTGGCATCACGTGCCGGTGCCCGCCGTGCGGAAGTGTTCCCGGTACTCGCTGGGCGTGGTGTGCAGCAGGCGCAGGAAGACACGGCGCAGGGTCTCGTCGGAGCCGAAGCCACTGAGCCGGGCGCTCTCGGTGACCGAGCGTCCCTCCAGCAGCAACTGCTTGGCGTGGTCGAGCCGCACCTGCTCCAGCCAACGCGCCGGAGTGGTGTCGAGCTCCTGACGGAAGAGCCGGGTGAGCTGCCGGCTGCTCAATGAGGCCGCGGCAGCCATCTGCTCCACGTCGAGCGGGGCGGCGGGATCGGCCTGCACCTGCTCCATCACGGCCCGCAGCGGGGTGTGGGTGGTCACCGGGGTGCGCAGCGAGGTGGAGAACTGCGCCTGCCCGCCCGAGCGGTGCAGGAAGACCACCAGCTCGCGCGCCACCTCCCGGGCCCGGTCGGCCCCCAGGTCTGCTTCCACCATGGACAGCGCCAGGTCCACCCCGGCGGTGATCCCGGCCGAGGTCCACACCGGCCCGTCGGCGATGTGCAGCACGTCCGCCTCCACCCGCACCCGGGGGTGCAGCTGGGCCAGCTCGTCGGCCTGGCGCCAGTGCGTGGTGGCCCGGCGCCCGTCGAGCAGTCCGAGGGCTGCCAGCACGAAGGCGCCGGTGCAGACCGAGGCCACCCGCCCGGCCAGCGGTACGAAGCGGGCCACCGCCTCCAGCAACGCGGCTGGTAGCTCGTGGTGGGACAGGTGCTCGTAACCGGCCACCACCAGCACGTCGAGGGCGAAGGGCTCGTCCATCGCGCGCGTGCCCGCCAGCCGCAGGCCATTGGAGGCCGTCACCTCGCCGCCGTCGGGGGAGAGCAGCTCCACCCGGTAGCCACCGGCACGGTCGAAGACCTCGGCGGGACCGCTGACGTCCAGCAGGGTCACGCCGTCGTAGACCACGATGCCCACCCGCAGCATGTCCGAATCCGTGGGGGAAGCCGTCCGTCGAGGCATGGAAGGAGTCTAGGCAGTCCTTCCAGACTTGGTGCATGAACGAACGCATCAAGAACGCCGCCCTGCGCGCCAAGATCATGTCCGCCGCCGACGCGGCCCAGTTCGTCAACCATGGCGACAAGGTCGGCATGTCCGGCTTCACCGGATCCGCCTACCCCAAGGCACTGCCGACGGCCATCGCAGAACGCGCCCGCGCCGAGCACCAGGCCGGACGCGAGTACACCATCGACTTGTTCACCGGCGCCTCCACCGCCCCCGACTGCGACGGCGTGCTGGCCGAGGCCGATGCCCTGCGCTTCCGCGCCCCCTACCAGTCCGACCCGACGATGCGCGCCGCCATCAACGCAGGCCGCATGTCCTATGCCGACATGCACCTGTCGCACTCCGCCCAGCAGGTGGAGGAGGGCTTCTTCGGGGCGCTCGACGTCGCCATCGTCGAGGCCAGCCAGATCGACGCCGACGGCAACCTGGTGCCCTCCTCGGGCGTCGGCAACAATGTCGAGTACCTCAACGCCGCCAGCCGGATCATCGTCGAGGTGAACTCCTGGCAGTCCATCGAGCTCGACGGCATGGCCGACATCTGGCAGATGCCCGCTCTCCCGAACCGCGTCGCCATCCCGATCAACAACCCGGGCGACCGGATCGGCACCACCTACATCCCGATCGACGCCGCCAAGGTGGTGGCCGTCGTCGAGACCGACGCCCCGGACCGCAATGCCCCCTTCAAGCCGATCGACGACGTCTCCCGCCAGATCGCCGGCAACTTCCTCGACTTCCTGGAGGGCGAGGTCCGCGCGGGCCGCCTCACCTACGACGGCTACATCATGCAGTCCGGCGTCGGCAATGTGCCCAATGCCGTGATGGCGGGCCTGCTGGACAGCAAGTTCGAGCAGATCCAGGCCTACACCGAGGTGATCCAGGACGGCATGGTGGACCTGATCGACGCGGGCAAGATGACCGTCGCGTCGGCCACCAGCTTCTCGCTCTCACCCGAGTACGCCAACAAGATGAATGCCGAGGCCGCCCGCTACCGCGAGCACATCATCACTCGTCCGTTGCAGGTCTCGAACCATCCCGAGGTGATCCGACGGGTGGGACTGATCGCCACCAACGGCATGATCGAGGCAGACCTGTACGGCCATGTGAACTCCACCTGCGTGGCCGGTTCGCGGATCATGAACGGCATCGGTGGCTCGGGTGACTTCACCCGCAACGGTTACATCTCCTCGTTCATCTCCCCGTCGGTGGCCAAGGATGGCGCCATCTCCGCGATCGTGCCCTTCGCGAGCCACATCGACCACACCGAGCACGACGTCATGGTGGTCATCACCGAGCACGGCTACGCCGACCTGCGCGGGCTGGCGCCGACCGAGCGCGCCGAGCGGATGATCGCCATCGCCCACCCGGACTACCGACCGCTGCTGGAGGAGTACGTCGCCCGGGCCACGAGCAAGGGTGCAGCCCACACGCCGCACGATCTCTCGGTGGCCTTCGACTTCCATAACCGACTCGCCACCACCGGCACCATGCAGGCCTGATCCCACCGACGAGAGACGACAGGAGACAACGGATGACCGAGACCATTGCCGGAATCCGGATTCCCGACAGCACCATGGCCCGTGAGGCCACCCAGCTGGTGCGCGACGTCGTATCCGACGTGGTCTACGACCAATGCCGACGGGTCTTCCTGTTCGGCTCATTGCGGGGCGAGCAGGAGGGTTTGGCCTTCGACCCGGAGCTGCTCTACGTCGGGGCGATGTTCCACGACCTGGGGCTCACCGAGAAGTTCCGCACCACCCACCAGCGCTTCGAGGTGGACGCTGCGGATGAGGCCCGACGTTTCCTCCTGTCACAGGGCATCAACCAGCAGGAGACCGAGACCGTGTGGGCGGCCATCGCGCTCCGCTGAGTACTCCGCACGTCGTCCGTGACGGGGCACGTGGTGCAGCGCGTGCGGATGGAAGCTGGACGTGCCCAGTGGTTGGGGCCGGGTGCTGCCCGCGGAGCTCAACCGCGCTGGTCGCGTAGTTCCCGTGCAGCCTCCACCAGACCGGGACGGTCGTCGGTGACGGTGGCCAGCAGCAGGGCGCCGTCCACCTCGGGGGCGCTCGCCCGGCGCAGCACCTCGGCGGCATGGGCCGAGAAGTCCTTGCCCTGACGGCGCTCCACGGTGCCGTAGCGGGAGCCGTCGGCGAAGGCCACCAGCACCTCGGCAGCATGCGAGCGCACCGCCGCGTCCTCGCTGTCCAGCGACTGGGCGAGCGCGTCGATGGCGGGGGCCCCGTACTGCAGCAGCGCCCGGGTGAGTCCGTGGCGGCGCTCGGCCTCGCCGGAGCCCAGGTGGGCGAGCAACACGGGCAGGCCCTCCTCGGCGGCGATCCGACCGAGCGCCCACCAGGCCTTGGCCGCGACGACGGAGTCCTCGTCGGCCGCGTGGGGCAGGATCGCGCTCACGGTCCCGGGGTCGCCGATCTTGCTCAGCGCGTGAAGCAGGGGTTCGCGGGGCAGTCCGCGCCTCTCCAGCGCCGTGACGAGGGCGGGCGTAGCCTCTGCCGGGCGCGCGACGACTGCCCAGATGAGGGTCTCCCGCACGAAGTCGTCGGGCTCGATGGCCATCGCCGCCACCAGCGCAGGCATGACAGGTGAGGTGTCCACGGTGCCCAGGGCCACGGCTGCGCGTTGGCGCAGGCTGGCGTCGTCGGAGGCGAGGGCGTCCATCAAGTGGCTGAGCGGGGTCACGGGCCAAGGGTACGCGGCGGCCTCAAGGACCTCCGTGCTTGGCGGGGTCAAGCGCCCCCGGCTCCCCGTCGTCGCCGGCCTCCCACCCTGGGGGTGGTGTCTCCTGCGGATCCGCCCAGTAGTCTCGGGATGACCGTCCCTCCGGGCCGACGCTGAGGAGACCGACATGAAGCAGAACCGTGCCGTGGTGGTGATCGCGATCATCCTGGCCCTCCTGATGGGCATCCTCCTGGGCCGTTCGGACCTGCGCCTGCCCTCCATCCTGGGCGAGGAGCGTTCCACCCGGAACACCCAGGTGGTGGAGGCCGTGCAGACGGAGGAGGAAGTGGTGCTGGTCAGTCTGGGCGTCCAAGGAATCGCCTCCGACGAGGTGCAGCGCAGCATCCGTGGCATCGAGATTCCCGGCACCGAACGGATCCAGTTCGTGCAGTACTCCTATCGCGCCAAGCTCGGACTGGACGGCAGTCAGGTGCGCATCGAGCAGACCGGCGACAAGGCCTACCGGATCACCCTGCCGGACTTCGAGTTCATCGGACACGACGAGGCGAAGTTCCAGACCGCGGTGGAGAAGAACGGCGTGCTGAGTTGGGGGACTCCCCAGATCGACACCGCCAAGGTGGTCGAGAACATCCTCAGCGACGAGGCCAAGGATGAACAGGTGGTGGAGCATCGCGACCTGCTGCGCGAACAGGCCGAGGACTTCTACACCGGCATCGTCACGGCCATCGAGCCCGACGCCGAGATCACCTACCGGCACGGGAGCATCTGAGTCTGTGAACCCGGCCCGTCGTTGGCCCGCGGCACATGGCAGGGTGGGCCCATGGATGCACAGTTGGAAGGCAGGATCCCCATGGCGGCAGTCGGTGGTGCCGTCCTGTTCGCCTGGTATGCGATGCCCGACGTGGTGCGCTCCCGAACTGCCCGGGGGGTGCTGAAGTCAGGCCTTCTGGCGGGTGCCGGCGTGCTGGGGGCTCGGCTCACCGAGGGCATCGAGGAGGAGAAGGAGATGCCACAGCTCGGCAAGCTCTCGCCGGCCGTGGTGGCCGGTGGTCTGGCCCTGTTGGGAGGCTCGACCTGGCTCACCGTCGTGATCGAGAAGAAGATCTTCGCCCGGGGTGAGCGGCGCCGATCCGCGGGCGTGACCGCGGCCCACAGCCGGATGGCCGTGGGCTTGGCAGCCCTGGGAGCTGCAGCTGCTCTCCTGCCCGACTGAACCGCCGAGCGGCAGCGTTGGTCAGGTACGGCGACGCAGCAGTCTCATCGCGTTGAAGATGACCACCAGCACCGACGCCTCGTGGACCAGCATGCCCAGGCTCATCGTCACGCCGCCGGCGAAGACACCAGCCAGCAGGGCCGCCACCGTGACCAGGGCGATCACGATGTTCTGGCGCATCACCCGCAGCGTCGAGCGGGCCAGCCCCAGGGCGTCGGCCACCCGGTCGATCCGGTCGGCCATCAGCGCGATGTCGGCGGTCTCCACGGCGAGCCCGCTGCCCGCGGCACCCATCGCGATACCCGTGTCCGCACTGGCCAGGGCGGGGGCGTCGTTCACCCCGTCGCCAACCATGGCCACCCGGTGGCCGTCGCGCTGCAGCCCGGTGATGATCTCCAGCTTCTGCTCCGGCAGTAGTCCGGCGTGCACCTCGTCGATCCCGGCCTGATGGGCCACCGCGGCCGCCACCGACTGACGGTCGCCAGTGAGCATCAGCACCCGCTCGACGCCGATCCGGTGCAGGTCCTCGACCACCTGGGCTGCCTCGGGGCGCAGCGTGTCGGCCACCGCCACCACGCCGATCAGTTCACCGTCGCGGGCCACTGCCATTGCCGTGCGGCCCTGCGCGCCCAGGTCGTCGATCACCCGCTGGGCTCCGGATCCGTCGCGGCCGGGGAAGGCCTGCTCCACCAGCTCGGGCTTGCCGACGGCGATGGTGCTGCCGTCGATCGTCGCCACGATGCCGTGGCCGACGACGGGGCGGAAGTCGCCGTTGGGGCTGGCAGGCAGCAGTCCTTCGTCGCGGGCCGCCTCGACGATCGGTCGGGCCAGCGGGTGCTCACTGCCGGACTCGGCCATCGCGGCGAGCCGCAGGACCTCCGGGCGAGTCATCCCGTCGGCCAAGGGGATGACGTCGGTGAGCTCGGGCAGGCCGCGGGTCAGGGTGCCCGTCTTGTCCAGCGCCACGACGTCGACGGTGGCGGCCCGCTCCAGGTGCTCGCCGCCCTTGATCAGGATTCCGTCGCGTGCTCCGCGGCCCACCCCGGCCACGATGGCGACGGGGATGGAGATCACCAGGGCACCGGGGCAGCCGATCACCAGCAGCGTCAGGGCCAATTCCACATTGCGCGTCACCAGCCCCGTGACCAGGGCCATCAGCACGATGCCGGGCGTGTACCAGCGGGAGAAGCGTTCCATGAAGGTCTGGGTGCGAGCCTTCGCATCCTGGGCATCCTCGACGCGGCGGATGATGCGCGCCAGGGTGGTCTCGGCGCCGATCGAGGTTGCGGTGACGCGCAGGTGGCCGCCGGTCAGGACGGTGCCGGCATAGACCTCGCCATCGGCGGACTTCTCGACGGGAATCGATTCGCCGGTGATGCTCGCCTCGTTGACGGCGGCCGAACCACTGGTCACGCGGCCGTCCACGGGGATGATGCCGCCACTCTTGACGATGACGGTCTCGCCGTCACGCACATGGTGTGCGGGCACCTCCACCTCGACGCCGTCGCGCACCACCAGGGCCATGTCCGGTGCCGACTCCACCAGGTCCGAGAGGGCCGATCGGGTTCGGTTGAGGGTCATTGCCTCGAGGGCTCCGCCGATGGCGAAGAGTGTCGTGACGGCGGCGGCCTCCCAGAAGTTGCGCACCAGGATCGCACCGACAGCGGCGATCGTGACCAGCAGGTCGATGCCGATGACGCGGTTGGTGAGGGCGCGCACGGCGTTGAGGGCGATGCGGTGGCCGGCGACCACGGCGGCGGTGAGCATCAGGGCGTCGGCGATGCCGTCCCGGCCGGCCCAGCCCGCCGCCCAGGAGGCGATCACCAGGGCGGCGGCCAGGGCGGGAATGGTCCACGGTGACCGTCGCAGGCGGCTGCCCGTCGTGGGCTGGGCCGGGGTCATGGGAACTCCTTTCCGATCGATTGGGGTGATGGTCAGAAGGCGGAGGGGCTGGACTCGTAGCCCGCCTTGCGGACTGCGGCCACCAGGTCCTCGGGCGTGACGCTGGGCTCGTGGTCCACCTCGATGCGGGAGCTGGCGAACTTCACCTCGACGGCGTTGACGCCGGGCATCCGCTGCACCTGCTTCTCGATCTTGCTGACGCAGGAGGGGCAGGAGAATCCCTGGGCGCGAAGGGTCGTGTGCTGGGTGGTCTCGGTCATCGTTCTTCCTTTCCTCTGGTTGGCGGCCTGTCCGCCGATGACTCCAAGCTAGGAAGGATTCACGTCGGAGACCTTGACGAAGATCAAGGTTCGTGGGCTTGACGAAGATCAAGGCATCGGGGTGGATCGAGTGCGACGATGGGGGCATGCACCAGGACAGTTGTGTGGCGCGCGTGCCGATCTTTGCCGGGCTGGATCCCCAGGCCCAGCAGCAGGTGGCCGCCTGCGCCCATCCCCATCAGGTGGCCCCCGGTGAGTCACTCCACCGGCAGGGCGGGCGGGTGCGGCAGCTCTTCGTGCTGCACGAGGGGGTGGTGAAGTTGAGCCACGCCCGGGCCGATGGCAGTCAGCGCATCGTCCGGACTGTGGAACCCGGTCAGGTGGTGGGGGAGCATGCCTTCCTGACGGGAGGGCCCAGCGACCACACCGCGACCGCGATCGAGCCGGTGGTGGCCTGTGTCTTCGACCATCGCGAGCTGGAGCGGCTGATGTCGCAGCATCCCCGCATTGCCGGGGAGATGTTGCGGGCCCTGAGCCAACGCCTGCTGGATGCCGAGCTGCGGATCTCGCGCCTCACCAGCACGGACATGGCTTCCCGGCTGGCCGACTACCTGCTCGACCTGCCGGCCGAGATGCAGCAGGAGCGCGTGGTGGTGACCCTGCCGATGCGCAAGCGGGAGGTGGCCTCCTACCTGGGGGCGACGCCGGAATCGTTGAGCCGTGCGCTGGCCAGACTCACCAGACGGGGCCTCGTCGAGGTCCATGGGGTGCAGATCGTCCTGCGCGATCTGGACGGCCTCACCGAGCTGGCCGGTTGACATCCTGACGCCCGGGTTCGGTACGAGACGATGCAGAGTACTGTCGGGGGCGGGCGCTACGCTTTTTGCATGATTCGCACCGCCATCATCGGCTACGGAAACCTTGGACGCAGCGTCGAGAAGGTCATCGCTGACCAGCCCGACATGGAGCTGGTGGGCATCTTCTCCCGCCGCGAGAGCCTGGACACGACGGCTCGGGTGCTGCCCGCCGCCGAGGTGGAGAAGTACGCCGACGAGGTGGACGTGCTCTTCGTCTGCCTGGGCTCCGCCACGGACGTGCCCGAGCAGGCGCCCGCGCTGGCCCGCCACTTCACCACCGTCGACACCTATGACAATCATCACGAGATCCCCAACCACCGTGCCGCCATGGATGCCGCGGCGCGTGAGGGCGGCACCATCGCGATGATCTCCACCGGCTGGGATCCCGGCTTCTTCTCCCTGAACCGCGTGCTCGGCACCGCCGTGCTCCCGGGCGCCGACCAGATGACCTTCTGGGGCCCGGGGCTCAGCCAGGGGCACTCCGACGCCGTGCGTCGCGTGCCGGGCGTGAAGAAGGGCGTGCAGTACACCATCCCCAACCAGGAGGCCATCGACGCCGTCAAGCGGGGTGAGGGCGCCGACCTCAAGGGCAATGAGTGCCACCTGCGCCAGGTCTACGTCGTCGCCGAACAGACCGGTGATGCCGCGGCCGACGAGGCCACCCGCGAGAAGATTCGCGAGACCATCGTGACGATGCCCGACTACTTCGCCCCCTACGAGACCACGGTCGAGTTCATCTCCGAGGAGGACTTCGACCGCGACCACCAGGGCATGCCGCACGGCGGGCAGGTGATCACCCGCGGCCAGGCCGGCACGTCGGGTCACGTCATCGAGTTCGGTCTGCAGCTGGAGCGCAATCCCGACTTCACCGCCGCCATGCAGGTGGCCTACGGCCGTGCCGCCCACCGCATGCAGGCCAATGGCGAGACCGGTGCCCGCACCGTCTTCGAGGTGGCGCCCTATCTGCTCTCCTCCGAGTCGCTCGACGAGCTGGTCAAGGCCAAGCTCTGAGGCTCGTTGCTGCCGCGCTTTCGCGTCGTCCAACTGCGTCGTCGCCCGGGGGCGGCGCAGTTGCCGTTCACGGACAGCGTGGGTTTCAATGACTGTGAGGGAGCTGCCCCGGCCGCGCCGGAGGTCGATCGCTTCCTGACCTCGCGATGAGCGCGCCAACCCCCGAAAGGTTCCCAGGGGACAGCCATGCCCAAGACTGACACTTCTCCCGCCCTCGATGCCGCGGCTCCGCAGCCCATGACCCGCGATGCGAAGGTTGTCGTGGCCGTGCTGGTCTTCGGTGCCTTCGTGATGATGCTGAACGAGACCACCCTGGGGGTGGCGTTGCCCGCGATGATGGCTGACTTCCACGTCTCGGCGAACACCGCCCAGTGGCTGTTGACCGGATTCATGCTGACCATGGCCGTCCTGATGCCCGCCATGGGGTGGCTGATCGATCGTTTCCCCACACGGACAAATTTCACGGTCGCGCTTGGCTTCTTCCTGGTGGGCACCATCACCGCTGCGCTGGCGCCCACCTTCCCGGTGATGCTGGTGGCCAGGGTGGCCCAGGCCGTGGGCACCACGATCATGATGCCGCTGATCATGACCGTCGTCCTGACCGTGGTGCCCGTCCACATCCGGGGCACCGTCATGGGGCTGATCGCGGTCGTGATGGCTGTGGGGCCAGCACTCGGCCCGTCGGTGGCCGGGGCGATCCTCGCCTTCTCCACCTGGCATGCGATCTTCTGGGTGATGGTGCCGCTGGTGGCCCTGGCCGGCGTGGTGGGCCTGTTTTTCATGCGCAATGTGGGCACCGTTCGTCGGGCTCCCTTCGACGCGGTGTCGGTGGCGCTGTCAGCGGCTGCCTTCGGCGGACTGATCTACGCCATCAGTTCGATCGGCGCCATCGTCGACCGTGGACCTGGCGCCTCCCGGGCGCTGGTGCTGCTGGTGGTGGGATTCGTGGCCCTGCTGGTCTTCGGTTGGCGTCAGGTCCGGCTGGGGCGCACCGACGAGGCGCTGTTGGACCTGCGCCCCTTCCTGGTGCGCAACTTCTCGGTCTCCATCACGGTCTTGCTCCTGGTCCATGCCGCACTGCTCGGCGCGCTGAATGTGTTGCCGCTCTACCTGCAGCAGTCCCTGCTGACCACCGCCCTGGTCTCTGGCCTGGCGGTGCTACCGGGCGGTTTGCTGGAGGGCCTGCTGTCGCCGGTCTTCGGCCGGTTCTATGACCGGATCGGGCCGCGCAGGCTGGTCATCCCCGGTGCCTTCATCGTCGCGGTGACGCTCTTGCTGCTCGGCACGGTCGACGACCAGAGTCTGGTCTGGTTCGTCGTGGCCGTCCACTTGGTCTTCTCGATCGGTCTGGCGATGCTCTACACCCCGCTGATGACCACGGGACTGGGCTCGCTGCCGGAAGACCTCTATTCGCACGGCTCGGCCATCCTCAACACGCTGCAGCAGCTCGCCGCGGCAATCGGCACGGCCTTCATGATCGCCACATACTCTGGGGTTGCTGCCGGCCGGATGCGTGCCGGGCTCCCCGAGCAGACCGCGCTCGGGCAGGGCGCCGCAGTGGCCTTCCTCGTCACGGGTGTGGTGGCGGTCCTCGCCGCCGTACTGTCCTTCTTCGTCCGGCCGGCACCTGTCCGGTCGATCACCCAGGAGCCATGATGACCGACCCCTTCACCGGCAAGAAGGACCCCTTCGACACCACCAATGCGTCGCTCAACCGGGCGAACACCGACCGCAGTCGATCCCGTGCATGGGCCGTGATCTGCGGCTTCGCGGGTGTCTACCTGGTGGCCCTGGGTGGCTTGCTCGCCTTCTTCGGACAGCACGACGACTCCCCGGGGCTGGGTGGCCTGGGACTGATCAATGCCATCATCGGCATCGGGGTGCTGGCCCGCACTGCGGGCGTTGGGCGCAGCAACGACCCACAATGACTGGCCTGTCCGACCCTGCTCACACGAGGTCCTGCGGGCGGATCACTCCGGGTCGTAGAGCGAATCGACCAGATGGGCGTACTTGCGGGCGATCACATCGCGTCGAGCCTTGGACGTGGCGGTCACGGTGCCGTCGTCCATGGACAGCTCGTGGTCCAGGATCCGGTAGCGCTTGACGGTCTCCCAACGCTCCAGCTGGCCGTTGGCGCGCTCCATGAAGCGGTCGATCGACTTCTTGACCTCCGGCAGCTGTGAGAGCTCCTCATAGCTCGCCTTGGGGTAACCGTGGTTCTTGCCCCACTTCATCAGTGCATCGCGGTCCAGTGTGACCAGCGCCACGATGTACTTGCGGTTCTCGCCGAAGGCCAGCGCCTGGCTGACATAGGGGATGTTCGCCGCGATGGCATTCTCCACCTTCTGCGGTGCGACGTACTTGCCACCCGACGTCTTGATCAGGTCCTTCTTGCGATCGGTGATGAAGATGTAACCCTCGTCGTCGATCTCGGCGATGTCCCCGGTGTGGAACCAGCCGTCGCGCAGGACCTCGGCGGTCTGCTCGGGGCGGTTGTGGTAGCCGCGCATCAGCAGCGGTCCGCGCAGCCGCAGCTCGCCGTCCTCGGCCAGGGAGGCCTCCATGCCGGGCACGACCGGCCCGATGCTGCCGAACTTCTGTCGGTCCGGCGGGTTCAGGACGCTGATGGTGGTCTCGGTGGAGCCGTAGCCCTCGATCACGTTCAACCCGGCTGCGTAGAACCATTCGGAGATCTGCGGGGAGAGCTTGGCGGATCCAGAGATGAAGATGCGGATCCGGCCTCCCATGGTCTCGCGCAGCTTGGTGAAGACCAGCTTGTCAGCCACGGCATAGCGGCGGGCCAGTCCGCGCGGCATGGGCGTTCCCTGGTGCAGATGGGGCAGTGCCTCGCGTCCCACGGCGAAGGCCCAGCGGGCGATCCGGGCCTTGGGGCCCTTGGACGGGCTGCTGGTGATCACGGTGGCGCGGATCTTCTCGAAGATGCGGGGCACGCCGCAGACCACCGTCGGGTGGGTCTCCTGCAGGCCCTGCACGATCCGGTCCACCCGGCCGTCGACCGCGGTGGAGTAGCCCATCGCCCACTGGGAGGCCACCAGACAGCCCCCGAAGACGTGGCTCAACGGCAGCCAGAGGTAGTGCCGGTCCTCGGGGAAGACGATCTCCATCGCGTCCAGCGCCACCGCGTCGGCGACGATGGCCCGGTGGGTGAGCTCGACGCCCTTGGGGCGGCCGGTGGTTCCGGAGGTGTAGATCAGGTTGGCCAGCGTGTCGGGCTCCAGGGACGAGGCCACCTCGCGCACCGCCTCCGGGCGGTCGGCCAGCAGGTCCTGTCCCTTCCGGCGCAGTTCCTCCCAGGTCATCACGCGGCGGTCAACGCGATCGGCCGCGGTGCGGTCGTCGTCGATGATGATGATGTGCTTGAGCTGCTCGTACAGCTCGTCGTCGTGCGCCTGCACCTTGTCGATCTGCGACTGGTTCTCCGCCACCAGCACGGAGGTCCCGGAGTCCTGCAGGATGAACAGCACATCGTGCGCGGTCGAGTTGGGGTAGACCGACGTGATGGCGCCGCCGGCGCAGGTGATGGCCATGCTGGCGAGCACCCACTCGTAACGGGTGGAGGAGGCGATCGCGATCCGGTCCTCCACCTGCACCCCCAGGGAGAGCAGACCGGCGGCGAAGTCGGCCACCTCGTCGTGGAATTCGCGGAAGGTGACCTCGCGCCACTCGGTCTTCTCGCCGCCGTCGCGGTCGGGCACCAGGAAGGCGAGGGCCTGTGGTGTCTTGTCGATCCGGTACTGGAAGAGCGCCGCGATGCTGCGGGGAGGATTGTCGATCAACTTGGCGTCGTTGGACACGGACGAGGTCACCAGGCCTTCATGTGGATGGGTTGCCAGACGATCGTACAGAGCGCGGGGCGCGACGCCGATTCACACGCCCAGCTGCCAGCCCTCCAACAGGCCGCGTGCATAGGCGGCCTGACCCAGGTGGGCGGCCGCGTCGTCGATGATGCTGACCAGGCGCACGCCACGGCTCACGGGAGGTTCCCAGGACTCGTCGACGATCTGGTCCAGCTCCTCGGCCGACAGCCCGTCGACGTACGTCACCAGGGCAGCGACGCAGGATTCGAGCAGGGCCAGCAACTTGGTGGCGTCATCGATCTGCAGCGCAGCCACCTCCTCGGGGCCATCGCCCAGCCCGAAGTCGTCGTCGGGGCGATCGACCTGGAGCCGTTCGGCCCACCCGTCGCGCTCCCAGACCGTGGGTTCACCGGTGAGCTCGGCCAGCTGCACGTCCATCTGGCGCGCCGAGTGCCACACCAGCCAGGCGATGGGATTGCCGGCTCCGCCTGGGCGGGCCTTGAGCATCTTGGGGGAGATGCCGTCGAGCACCACGCGGGCAGTGTCGATCGGTCGTCGGGCGGCGTCGGCGAGGATCTGGCTGTGGTCCATGCCATCCATCCTGCTCCTAGGCTTGGCCCATGACCCTGCGCAACGCCGTCCCTGCTGATGTTGACGAGATCATCGAACTGATCCATGCCCTGGCGGCCTATGAGAAGGAACCCGACGCGGTGCGCAACACCCCGCAACGCCTGCACCAGTTGCTCTTCTGCGAGCACCCGGCCATCTTCTGCCATGTGGTGGAGGCTCCGCAGGCATCGGCTCACCGGATCGACGGCTTCGCCCTGTGGTTCCTGAACTACTCCACCTGGGAGGGAACGCACGGCATCTACCTGGAGGACTACTACGTCCGTCCGCACGCCCGCGGGAAGGGGCTGGGGACGGCCCTGCTGGCCAGCCTGGCCGCCGTCGCGGCCCAGCGTGGCTATGCCCGGATCGAGTGGGTGGTGCTCAAGTGGAACCAGCCCGCCATCGACGTCTACCAGCACATGGGCGCCTTCCCCCTCCAGGACTGGGACACCTACCGGCTCACGGGGGATGCGCTGGGCGCGTTGGCGGCGCGGGGTCAGTTGTCGGCCGGGTGAATCGGCTGGCTCACTCCAGGCTGGAGCGCACCAACATCCGGGCGGTCGCCTCGCCATCATCCAGCGCCTCCTGCCACGGGACCCGCAGCATCATGGCCGTCGTGCCGTTGTAGGCCACCATGATGGCGCGGGCCAGTGCCTCGGCGTTGTCGGGGGCCACCTGGGCGGCAAAGGCCAGGAATCGGTCGCGCAGCATCTGGGTTTCTCGGCGCAGGATGTCGGCGATGTCGTCCGTCGCGCGCCTATCTCACTCCGGTGCGCAACCGCAAGAACCTCCACGTGGAGACTCTGGCCCACGTCACCGGACTGCGGATGGACGGCAACCGGGTCACCGGTGTCGACTATGTCCGGATGCCCGGCAAGCGTCCGGAGAGCGTCGAGGCCGGCGAGGTCATCCTGTGCGGTGGCGCCTTCAACACCCCGCAGGTCCTGCAGCTGTCCGGCATCGGTGACCCCGCCGCACTGGAGAAGGCCGGGGTCCAGACTCGCGTCGAGCTGCCCGGTGTGGGTCAGAACCTGCAGGACCACCTCGAGGTCTACATCCAGCACGCCGCGATCCAGCCCGTGTCCATCGCACCGTGGCTCGCCTACTGGAAGGCGCCCGTCATCGGCGCCCAGTGGCTGTTCGGCAAGACCGGCGTCGGCGCCTCCAACCACTTCGAGGGGGGCGGCTTCATCCGCACCGATGACCAGGTGGCCTACCCCAACCTCATGTTCCACTTCCTGCCGATCGCCGTGCGATACGACGGCACGGCCGCCGGTGGGGACCATGGCTACCAGGTGCACGTTGGCCCGATGAACTCCGACGTGGTGGGCGACGTGACCATCAAGAACGACGACCCCTTCAACCACCCGGCGATCCGCTTCAACTACCTGTCCACCGAGCGGGACCGCCAGGAGTGGGTGCAGGTCATCCGGGCCGCACGCCACATCCTCGCGCAGCCGGCCTTCGCGCCCTTCGACGGCGGGGAGCTCTCGCCCGGCCCCGAGGTGCAGACCGACCAGGAGATCATCGACTGGGTGGCCAAGGATGCCGAGACCGCGCTGCACCCGTCGTGCACCGCGGCGATGGGCACCGGCGAGATGGCCGTCACCGACCCGAACAGCATGAAGGTGCACGGGGTGGAGGGCCTGCGCGTCGTCGACGCCTCGGTCTTCCCGTCCATCACCAATGGCAACATCTACGCCCCGGTGATGATGGTGGCCGAGAAGGCGGCCGACCTGATCCTGGGCAACACCCCGCTGGCCCCGGCCGACGTGCCGGTCTACAAGGCTGGTCAGGGCATGCCGATCTTCCCCGAGGGTGATCCCCGCAACCAGGCCTGGAACCGGGTCGAGGACATCCCCACCGCCATGGAGTCGATGGAGCGCTCCGGCCAGACGGAAGCCACCGCGTGAGCGGGGCCGCAGCGGTTGCCCCCTCCGGGGGGCATCCCGATGCACCGCAGGTCGCTCGGCCACGGGCCAAGTGGCCCGTGCTGGGCGTCTCCGCCCTGGTGACGATCATCGTCGCCGGTTGGGGCCTGGGAGCACCCGAGCACGCCCTGCGCGTCCTGGGACGCGTGGTCGGGCTGATCTCCGACTGGTTCGGCTGGTTCTACATCGCCCTGGCCACCGCGGTGTTGTTCTTCGTGGTCGTCATCGGCCTGCGTCACTCGCGGGTGCGGCTGGGCAAGGACACCGACCGGCCCGAGTTCAGCACCTTCGCGTGGGCCTCGATGCTGTTCGCCGCGGGCATCGGCACCGACGTGATGTTCTTCGCCGTGGCCGAGCCGGTGAGCCAGTACATGCTGCCACCGCAGATCCAGGGGGAATCCCTGGAGGCGGCCCGCCAGGCGACGGTGTGGACCATGTTCCACTACGGCATCACCGGGTGGGGCATGTACGTGCTGATGGGCATGGCCCTGGGCTACTTCGCCCACCGCAAGGGGCTGCCGCTGGCCGTGCGTTCGGCGCTGCATCCCCTGCTGGGTAAGCGGATCAACGGGGCGGCCGGTGACGCGGTCGACATCGCCACCGTGGTGGGTACCATCTTCGGTGTGGCCACCAGCCTGGGCATCGGCGTGGTCATGCTCAACGTGGGCCTGGACATCCTCTTCGGGGTGGAACAGGGCCTCGGCGCCCAGGTGGGGCTGGTGGTGCTGGCCGTCACGGTCGCGACCGTCTCGGCGCTGACCGGCGTGGATCGTGGCATCCGCATCCTCAGTCAGCTCAACGTGCTGCTGGCGATCCTGCTGGCGGCCTGGGTGCTGGTGACCGGGGACTCCACCTTCCTGCTGCGTGCCATGACGATGAACATCGGTGACTTCATCAGCATGTTCCCCGGCATGACGCTGGACACGATGGCCTATGACCACCCGGCCGACTGGATGGGCGCCTGGACGCTCTTCTTCTGGGCCTGGTGGATCGCCTGGGCATCCTTCGTCGGCATGTTCCTGGCTCGCATCTCGCGCGGACGCACCATCGGTCAGTTCGTGCTGGGCACGCTGACCATCCCGTTCTGCTACATCGTGATGTGGGTGACCATCTTCGGCAATGCCGCGGTCAACCAGATCCGAACCCTGGGGGACAAGGAGTTCGCGACGCTGGCGGTCGAGAGCCCCGAACTGGGCTTCTACCACCTGCTGCAGCAGTACCCGCTGCCCATGTTCATGGTGGGGCTGGCCACCTTCGTCGGTCTGCTGTTCTACGTGACCAGCGCCGACTCGGGTGCCCTGGTCATGGCCAACCTGTCGAGCCACCTGCCCGACAGCGAGACCGATGCTCAGCCCGTGCTGCGCATCTTCTGGGCCCTGGCCACCGGTGTGCTGACCATCGCGATGCTCGCGGTGGACGGCATCGCCGCGCTGCAGAACGCGACGATCATCATGGGCCTGCCCTTCGCCTTCGTCATGGTGATGGTGATGGTCGGCCTGCACCGGGCGCTGGAGGGGGAGCGGAGCCGACGCGACGCCGCCCGTGCCCAGGTCACCTCGTCGCTGGTGGGCCGTGAGACGGTCGCCGCGCCCGGATCCTGGCGCAAGCGGCTGGGCGTCACCTTTGGTGCCGTCTCGGTCAAGCAGGCCAACCGGCACCTCGACCTGGTGGTGCTGCCCGCGCTGCGGGCCGTCGCCAAGGAGCTGGAGGCCCGCGGGGCGCAGGCTCGCATCGTCGAGGGCGAGGCCATCCCCGAGTTGCGCGTCAGTCGTCAGGTGCAGCTGGAGGTGGGCGACCCGGAGGCCGAGGCGCTGTTCACCTATCCGCTGCAGGTGCGTCGGGTTCCGGCCCCCACCTATGGTGCGCGCATGATCGAGGCGGACGACTTCTCCACTCGTGTGGAGGCCGTTCTGCCGAGCGTGGGCGCCTATGACCTGATCTCCTACAACGAGGACCAGGTCTGCCACGACGTGCTGGATGCCTATGAGCGGCACCTGGCCACCACCCGCGCGGTGGCCGAGCTGGAATCCACCCAGCTCTGAGCCAGCGCTGCAAGGCAGTGACGAAGGCCCCCGGCTTGGCCGGGGGCCTTCGTGCCGTCCTGGGGGGAAGCATCGCGTGAATCCGGGCGCAATGAAAGGTTAGGCTCGCCTTATGTCGAACAATGAGGTCTCGTCCACCGCTCCATCCGCACGGCCGCGCCCCGGCGGCAAGGCTCGGGTGATGCGCAGCGCCACCATCAGCGCCGTCGAACGTCTCAACCGTGACCTGGTGCGGCTGCACTTCGAGGGGGAGGACCTGCAGCAGTTCGGGCCGCTGGAGCCCACCGACAGCTATGTGAAGATCCGCTTCGGTGACGTCACCCGTACCTACACGATCCGCCACCACGATCCGGTGGAGGGACGGATGGTCATCGACTTCGTGGTGCACGGCGACCAGGGTCTTGCCGGGCCGTGGGCCGCCGCCGCGCAGGTGGGAGACCAGATCACCTTCGGCGGTCCCGGGGGCGCCTGGCATCCCGACGAGGCTGCCGACCACCACATCTTCATCGGCGACGAGTCCGCCATCCCGGCCATCGCCGCCGCACTCGACGCCCTGCCGCACACGGCGCGCGCCACCGCCTTCCTGGAGGTTGCCGATGAGTCCGTGCGGCCCCCGCTGCGCCCGCTGCCCGGTCTCGAGGTGGTGTGGGTCCATCGCGCGCCCGACGGTGGCAGCCCCGCTGCGCCCTACGGTGTGCTGCTGGCCCACAAGGTTCGTGAGGCGCACTTCCCGCAGGGGCGGCTGTCGCTGTTCGTGCACGGCAATGCCGAGATGATCAAGGACGTGCGGCGAAACCTGTTCGTCGAGCGTGGCCTGGCCAAGCAGGACGTCTCGATCTCGGGCTACTGGCGCACCGGGCTGGCCGAGGACGACTGGCAGCGCACCAAGCGCGAGTTCGTCGCACAGATGGAACGGGAACAGGACCAGGCGCTGCCGACGGGGGACGGGGCCTGAGCCTCAGACCGCCAGCTGCACCTGCGTGCTGAAGCGAGAGCTCTCGGGGTGCAGGGCCGGCAGTTCGTGCACGTCGGCCCGGTCTCCTCCAGCCACAGTGGCAGGTTGTGGCTGGCCGCCGTCTCCTGCGCCATGCCCACCATCGTGGCGGCCTTCTGGTGCAGCCACGGGGATGTGATGTTCTGCACGGTCGGCACCGCACGCGGGTCCGTCGCCCCCTTGCGGTTGGGGCAGGACCACAGGGGGTACCAGTGCTGGCTCATGGCGGTGGTCTGGGGCAGCTTCGCCTGTGCGAAGGCACGCCACCATTTCGCGTCGAAGGTTCCCGGGCCGGCCAGGGGGAGGTTGGGGGTGCGGGCATGGATCGCCTTCTCGTACACCCGAGCCTGGGCGACGAAATGTTCTGGCGACCAGCTGCTGTCGCGGGCGCTGAGCCGGGCCTGGGAGGCCATGAAGAAGCCATTGGGCTCGTTGCCGATCGAGACCGCCTTGAGCCGCGAGCCCAGGGCCCGGTGCGCATGGGCGGCCATGTCAGCGGCGCGGTCCGGGTCGAAGTGCCCCAGGTCCACCACCAGGGTGACCGTGGCGTCGACGCGTTCGGCCATGCGGGCCAGCCGGGCCAGGTCGTCGGGGGTGACGGTTGCCGAGGCCCAGTCGGGCGCCTTCTTCTGGCGGGAGGTCCACCACATCCGACGATCGACGGAATTGCCCCCGAACCGCAGGGAGGGCTTGTCCAGGGCCAGCAGGAGCGGTGTCAGGGTGGAACCGTCGGGTTCCCAGCGTTGGTCGGCCAGCTCGGTGGCCTCGAAGGAGAGCCCCACATTGGACTCCTGCCAGACGTGCCCGCCGGCCTGCTCGGCGGCGGGGACGGAGATGTCCACGCGTGGCCCGGGAGTGGAGACCTTGGGCGCTTGCTGGGGGAAGCTCTCGGCTCGGGGCAGCAGCCCCGGGACCAGGGCGCGCAGTTCGGCGGCATGGTCCGGGGTGGCGGGCCGGGAGGAGGCGTCCCGGGTGGGCGTCGGGGAAGGAGCCTCAGGGGTGGGTGCGCTGCCTGAACAGGCAGTGAGCGAGCCCAACGCAAGCGCGCCGAGGGTCAGATGGGCGAGCAGCCTGAGTCCTGGGCGGGCGAGCCGGGGGCGGGGGTTCGTCACCCCTGCAGGCTATGTGGAACGTCATAGATCTGGTGGAAGGCTTCAGGCCACGGCGCGCTCATCCAGCCGTCGCGAAGCCGGGTGCGAACCCGGGTGCACGGTGGGCAGGTCATGGACGCTGGTGCGGGCCCTGCTGGATGCGGCCCCCTCGCGACGGTGGGTGCTGCGGCGGTGCGCCAGGGCCGTCCAGATGAGAAGCAGGGGTGCCAGCAGGAGGGGGGCCACCAGGGCCAAGGCGAGCGTGACCGCGAGCGCGGCCGACAGTCCGAGGATCTCCGTCATGGCTCCACCATCCCAAGTGCCCGGGCAGCGGCGCATCGGTTTGGGGTGTGCTCTCGTCTCCTACTTCCGATGGGGGGCGTGGCGGCCGCGTCATCCCCCAGTAGTAGGCAGGTGGTCAGGAGGGCCGGGTCAGGCGGCCTTCGCCACCTTCACGAGCCGACGACTGCGAGGGCGCCCGGTGCTGGCGACGGTGACCTGCTCCTCCACGTCCGAACGCTCGACATCGGCCTCCCGGGTGCGGGTGACATAGGCGACGATGAGGACCAGCGGTGCCAGCAGGACGGGCACAGCGACGATGATCATGGCCACGAAGGCCAGCAGGAGCAGGAAACCAAGCACAGCGGACATGGCTCCATGGTCTCTGTCGAAAGGGCCGCCTCCGGCCATTTTGGGCACTTGTTCAGCTTGTCCGAAGCCAGTTCAGCGAGCTCTTGGCATCCCCTTGGGCACCGCTCAGGATTCTGTCCCCCCAACGAGGGACACGTCCTGCGGGTAGGTCTTCCCAGGGATGGTGAGCAGTGGTCGAATGGGCACGTGCGCTTCCCCCGTCCACGCGCCGCGTCCACCTTCGGCCCCGGCCACCTGTCCCCGAACCAGCTGACGGGTCAGGTGTGGCTCGTCACCGGCGCAACCCATGGGCTGGGGGAGGCCACGGCTCGCGCCGCGGCTCGTGCGGGAGCCCGCCTGGTGGTGCCGGCCCGCAATGCGGAGCGGGCCCGTCGACTGACCTCCGAATGGGGCGGCGAGCACTTGGTTGTTCCCCTGGACCTGGCCAGTTTCTCGTCGGTCCGGGAGTGCGCTGCGCAGGTCTCCAGGGCGCTGGCCGGTCAGCAGATCGACGTGCTGGTGAACAATGCCGGCACCATGACATTGCACCGGGAGCTGACCGCGGACGGCCACGAGCGGATCCTGCAGACCAACTTCCTGGGCCCTTTCGCGCTGACCAACCTGCTGCTGCCGAGTGTCGGCGGACGGGTGGTGCTCGTCGCGTCGAATGCCCACAAGGCAGGGCGGATCGATCATGGCGATCCGGACTTCCTACGGCGCCGCTGGACCAGTGCCGCGGCCTATGCCCAGTCGAAGCTGGCCGTGATGCTGTGGGGCCTGGCCCTGGAGGCCCGGTTGCGGACCCGCGGCGTCGACGTGCAGCTGGTGCACCCCGGCTGGGTGATGAGCAACATGCAGAGTGCTGTGGGCAATGTCGCGGTGCAACGGGCCATCGACATCGTCACCTCACCCGTCGCCGCCCCCGCCGCCGACGCCGCCCGCTGCACCCTGTTCGCGGCCACGGCCGACCTGCCGCGCGGCTCGCACATCGGTCCGGATGGCTGGCTGGTGGGCTGGCGAGGGGAGCCCTGCCTGATCGGCCGTTCCGGCAAGGCCAGTGATCCCGCCGAGGCGGAGCGAGTGTGGAGGCTGGCAGCCGAGCTGACCGGCACCGACCGGTGACCTGCCCAAGGGGTGGAAGATCTCCCGCAGCACTTCCCGGGTGTCGCTCGGCTCTGGTTGGCTTTTCCCAGCCGACTGGAGGGAATCTCCCATGCCGCACGACACCATCCGCCCCGACGACAGACAGCAGGCCGACCGCCAGCACGACGAGATGCTCCTGGCCGGGGTTCGGGTCGTCTCGATTGCCATCAACCTGCCCGGACCCGCCGCGGCTCGACGCCTGGCCCAGCTGGGGGCCGACGTGGTGAAGGTGGAGCCGCCGGCGGGCGACATGATGCAGCTGCTCAGCGCCGACTACTACCAGGAGCTCCTGGAGGGGCAGCAGGTGGTGTCCCTGGACCTGAAGTCGGGTGAAGGCCGCGACGAGCTGTGGCGGCTGCTGACGGAGGCTGACCTGTTCATCACGTCGAACCGTCCCTCGGCCCTGACCAGGCTGGGCCTCGACTGGGAGACGGTGCACGCCCGGCTGCCGCGACTGAGCCACGTGGAGATCGTGGGCTACCCGGGGGAGAAGGCGGATGTCGCCGGCCACGACCTCACGTACCAGGCCAGCGTCGGCACCCTCACGCCACCGACGATGCCGCTGGTGCCGTTGGCAGACCTGACCAGCGCCGAACGCGCAGTCGGTGATGCCCTGGCGGCCCTGCTGCACGCGGAGCGCACCGGCGTCGGGAGTCACCGGCAGGTGGCGCTCAGCGAGATGGCGGAGATGATGGGTGATGCGGCACGCCACCGGTTGACCACCCCCGACGGGATCCTGGGTGGCTCCCTGCCGCAGTACGCCATGTATCAGGCCCTTGACGGGTACGTCGTGCTGGCGGCGCTGGAGCCGCACTTCTGGCAGCGCACCCGAGAGGCCCTGGAGATCGAGGGGACCAGGGAGGAGCTGACGGCGATCTTCGTCACGCGGACCGCCGCGGACTGGGAGGCGTGGGCCCAGGAGCGCGACATTCCGCTCGTCGCGGTGCGCTGACCAGTTCCGGCATCCCTGACCCGTGCTGCTGGCGGCGGCCGGACTCGGCATGTGGTCCCGGCCCGGTGGGGCTGGTGCGCTCGCCTAGGCTTTCCCCATGCCAGCACTTCGTTCCCGCACCACCACCCACGGCCGCAACATGGCAGGAGCGCGCGCACTGTGGCGCGCCACCGGCATGACCAATGACGACTTCGGCAAGCCGATCGTCGCCATCGCGAACTCCTTCACCCAGTTCGTGCCGGGCCACGTCCACCTCAAGGACATGGGGCAGCTCGTCGCGGGTGCGGTGGCCGAGGCAGGCGGCGTGGGGCGCGAGTTCAACACCATCGCCGTCGACGACGGCATCGCCATGGGCCACTCCGGCATGCTGTACAGCCTGCCCAGCCGCGAGGTGATCGCCGACAGCGTCGAGTACATGGTCAATGCCCACCAGGCCGACGCTCTGGTCTGCATCTCCAACTGCGACAAGATCACCCCCGGCATGCTGCTGGCCGCGCTGCGGCTGAACATCCCCACGGTCTTCGTCTCGGGTGGGCCGATGGAAGCGGGGAAGGCGACGATCAAGGATGACGGGACGGTGACCCGCCTCGACCTGATCGACGCGATGATCAAGTCCGTCGACGAGACCGTCTCCGACCAGGACATCACCACCATCGAGGAGAATGCCTGCCCCACCTGTGGTTCCTGTTCGGGTATGTTCACCGCCAACTCGATGAACTGCCTCACCGAGGCGCTGGGGCTCTCGCTGCCCGGCAATGGCTCGACGCTGGCCACCGCCGCCGCCCGCAAGGACCTCTTCCTGGAGGCCGGCAAACTGGTCGTCGATCTCTGCAAGCAGTATTACGAGGGCGACGACGACTCGGTGCTGCCGCGCAGCATTGCCACCAGGCCGGCCTTCGCCAATGCCATGCGTCTGGACATTGCCATGGGCGGTTCCACCAACACGATCCTGCACCTGCTGGCCGCTGCACAGGAGGCGGGGGTCGACTTCGACCAGGACGACATCGACGCCCTCTCGCGGGAGACGCCGTGCCTGGTCAAGGTGGCTCCCAACACGACGCAGTTCTACATGGAGGACGTGCACCGCGCCGGCGGCATTCCCGCCATCCTGGGCGAGCTGCGCCGCGGCGGCATGTTCGACGACGGGGTGCGTGCCGTCCACTCACCCAGCGTGCAGCAGTGGCTGGACGACTGGGACATCCGTTCCGGCAAGGCCACCCAGAAGGCCTTGGAGCTCTTCCACGCCGCGCCCGGGGGAGTGCGCACCACCGAGGCCTTCAGCAGCACCAACCGCTGGGAGTCGTTGGACGTGGACGCGGAGAACGGCTGCATCCACTCGGTTGAGCATGCCTACACCACCGAGGGCGGCCTGGCCGTGCTGAAGGGCAACCTGGCCCCCGACGGCTGCATCGTGAAGACCGCCGGTGTTCCCGAGCACCAGTGGCAGTTCAGCGGTCCGGCCAAGGTGGCCGAGAGCCAGGAGCAGGCCGTGGAGATGATCTTGGGCGGCCAGATCGTCGAGGGCGATGTGGTGGTGGTGCGCTACGAGGGCCCCAAGGGTGGCCCCGGCATGCAGGAGATGCTCTACCCGACCAGCTACCTGAAGGGCGTGGGCCTGGGGCCGAAGTGCGCCCTGATCACCGACGGTCGTTTCTCCGGCGGTTCGTCGGGTCTCTCGGTGGGGCACGTCTCGCCGGAGGCGGCCAGCGGCGGCCCGATCGGGCTGGTGCGTGACGGGGACATCATCACCTTCGACATCCCCAACCGCAGCGTGAGCGTTGACATCAGCGACGCCGAGCTCGCCACCCGTCGCGCCGAGCAGGACGAGGCCGGGTGGCAGCCGAAGGACCGGGACCGTCAGGTTTCGGCCGCGCTCAAGATCTTCGCGAAGTTCGCCCAGAGTGCAGACAAGGGCGCGGCCCGCAAGGTGGACTGAGCGCTGCGGGGTTGACTGCTCGTCAGTGGCCCTCGCCCAGGTGCCCGGACAACTGTCCGTGGCGCTGGGCGGAGGCGTCGTTCAGTCCGGTGATCTCGACGGTCTTGCCCTTGGCTGCGTAGTTCGCCTGGATGGCGTCCAGCGCCGCGACGGTGGAGGCATCCCAGATGTGCGAGCCGGACATGTCGATCACCACGTGCTGCGGATCACCCGTGTAGTCGAACTGGTAGACCAGGTCATTGCTGGAGGCGAAGAAGAGCTCGCCGTGCACGCGGTAGACGCGCTGGTCGACGGTGCCGTCACCGTCGACGTCGGTCTCGGTGACCTTCTCGACGCTGGAGAAGTGGGCCACGCGTCGGGCGAAGACGACGAAGGCGACGTTCACGCCGGCGATCACGCCGTAGGCCAGGTTGTGGGTGGCGACGGTGACGACGACGGTGGTCAGCATCACGATGGTCTCGCTCCACGGCATCCGCTGCAGGGTGCGGGGCTGGATGCTGTGCCAGTCAAAGGTGCCCACCGAGACCATGATCATCACGGCCACCAGGACCGCCATCGGAATGCGCGCCACCAGCGGTCCGGCACCCACCACCAGGCCCAGCAGGAAGAGACCGGCCAGGAAGGTGGAGATGCGGGTGCGGGCACCGGAGGACTTCACGTTGATCATGGTCTGGCCGATCATCGCGCAGCCACCCATGCCGCCGAAGAAGCCAGTCACGATGTTGGCGACGCCCTGGCCCCAGGCCTCCCGGGACTTGTTCGAGTGGGTGTCGGTGATTCCGTCGACGAGTTTGGCGGTCATCAGCGATTCCAGCAGGCCCACCAGAGCCATCGCGAAGGCGTAGGGGGCGATGATCTGCAGGGTCTCCAGGGTGAGCGGGACCTTGGGCAAGAACAGGCTCGGCAGGCTGGTGGGCAGCTCGCCCTGGTCTCCGACCGTCGGCATTTTCCATCCCGTGAGTTCGACGATCGTGGTGATGACCACGATGGCCACCAGCGGGGCGGGGACGGCCGAGGTCAGGCGCGGCAGACCGACCATGATGGCAATGCCCAGGGCGACCATCGGGTAGACGAGCATTGGGATCTGGTCACCGATCAGGTGCGGCGGTTGGGCGGTGAAGATCAGAATCGCCAGGGCATTGACGAAGCCCACCATCACCATCCGTGGGATGAATCGCATCAGCTTGGCCACGCCCAGCAGACTCAGCACGATCTGCAGGATGCCGGCCAGGATCACGGTGGCGATGAGGTGGTCCGTGCCGTGCTCCCGGGCCACCGGGGCGATCACCAGTGCGATGGCACCGGTTGCGGCGGAGATCATGGCGGGACGGCCGCCGACGATGGCGATGGTGCACGCCATCGTGAAGGAGGCGAACAGACCCAGACGGGGGTCTACACCCGCGATGATCGAAAAGCTGATCGCCTCCGGGATCAGGGCCAACGCCACGACCAGGCCGGCCAGTACCTCGGTCTTGAGACGACGGGGGTTGCGCAGGCGGCGAGCGTGGAGGTTTCGCGCTCACCGGCTTCGGGGACCAAAGGGAATCCCGTGGGGTCTGGGGGTGGTCTGGGTGCTCAAGAGGTCTCTTTTCACGGTTGCGTGCTGCGTGGTGGTGCATGGCCCGGACAGGATGAAAGGCCTCGCACGTGGGGTGCGAGGCCTTTCTGGGTCTGACCAGGTAGCGGTGACGAATCCGGTCGATGCGCCGTGTTCTGGGGCCCCGTCGGCATCACGTCACCCTGCCGACGTCCAGCGCCATGTCTGGCCACTGGATCCAGGACCGTCGAACTGCGACCATCCCGGCCCCTCCCCGAAGGGGCTGTGTCTCCCTTTCTAGGCCGTCGGAGGGCCAAGCCGCAAGGTGCTGACCACTTTGGCCGGGGTGATTTGAGCGGTCCACCGGCCAGTCCACAAACCAGACGGCGTTTCCCACAAGCAGCCGCCGGGTTGTCCACACTGCCCTGTGGACAACCCGGCGCCCTTGGGTCGTGCGTCGAACGGAATGAGGGGTCAGAGACGGTCGAGCGCGCTGCGGCCCAGCACCAGGGTGACGCAGACCACGATGAGACCGGCGGCGGCGCAGTGCCCGGCCGCCCACCACATGTCCACACCCAGCGTGGCGAGTACCTGGCCCAACACCATTTCCAGGGCGAACAGCGCCAGCATCGTCACCAGAGTGGGCCTCAGACTGGGACGGTCCCAGCCGCGGCGGGCCAGCGCGAACATTCCCAGCGCGACGACGGCTGCCAGCACCATCCGGGCCACCTGCAGGCCCACTGCGACGTCTTGTTGCACGATGCGCCACATCGGCCAGCCGACGACGGCCGTGAACGAACCCTTGCCGGCCACGACGACGCCCAGCAGGTGCATCAGGACCAGCCCCGCCAGCACCCAGCCGGCCAGCCGTGCCAGCGGCGTCCACGTCCACGGCGGCGAGTTCCGGCTCACGGCGAGCGTGGCGATGGTGGAGGCCACCAGGACTGTCAGGGCGCCGAACAGGTCGAAGGTGGCCCACGGCTTGGGGATTCCCAGGTTCAGCACCACCAGTCGGCCCAGATAGGCGGACACGATCGCTCCCGCCACGGCCGCCCAGGGCAGCCAACGTCCCAGCACGTGTCGGCGCGGCAGGCGCGTCGCGGCGATGGCCGCGGCGAGCAGGACGAAACCGGTGCTGGCCGCGATCAGTCGGTGCCCGAATTCGATGATGTCGTGCACCTCCGCCTCCGGCCCGAACTTCCCCGGATAGCAGCCCGGCCAGGTGGGACAGGCGAAGCCGGAACCGGTGGCCGAGTTGATGCTGCCGGTGATCACCGTCGCAATGCCGAAGAAGGCGGCCAGCCTGAGCAGCACCTTGGTGCTCTTGGGTGGCTCCTGCGCGCGCTCGGCATCGTCGACGGGGCGGGTGGGGGTGGCTGTGGCTGTGGACATGGCCCTTCCAAGGAATGTCTGCGACTGTTGTGGCTCACCCTAGACAGCGCCGTCTGCCTGCCCGTCGGTGGGGTCAACGCAGCGTCCGCGACTCTGCTCCAGTTCGCGCAGCCTGTCCGCAACCTTCGCCTTGCGTCGTTCTCTCAACCCGTGGCCCACGAGCACCATGGCGATCCCGACGCAGGCCCCGATGGCCGTCTCGACGCCACGGTCGAAGAGCACCTGGGAGATGGGACGGGGCGTGGCCAGTTGTCCCATCATCAGCGCGAGCGGGGTGATGGCCAGCATGGCGACGCCGTAGTTGCGACCCACCAACATCTCTGCGGCGAACTGCAGCACCGCGATCACGGCGACGGCCCAGGGTCGATCCAGGTGCAGGGCGAGCAGGGCCCAGGAGGTCAGCAGGCCCGCGGCGGTTCCGATCACCCGGTGGACTCCGCGAACCACCTGCTGTGTCACGTGCGGCGCGGACATCGGTGCCACCGCCGCGACCATCGCCCAGTAGGGGTGCCCGATGCCCAGCAGCACGGAGATGCTGCCCGAGAGGAGGACAGCCAGGGCGATCCAGAGCGGTTTGCGGCTCCGGGTGAAGACCAACTTCAACGGCTTGGCTTCGCGCAGCGCACGGCGCCAGCCCCGCGGATCGCGCAGTACCCCGATGACTCCCACCAGAACGGAGAAGGCGGCCGCCAAGCCGGAGACCAGCAGCGCTGTCAGGACGTCGCGGGGAGTGTGGGGGATGGAGACGATGGTGCCGAAGGCGAAGATCATGAACAGCGGGCCCGGTGGGTGGTAGGAGTGCGCCTTGGCGAAGATCTCTCCGGTGGCGCCGATCACCGCGGCAGCAAGGACCAGGAGCCAGCTGGAACTCGGGAGCATGGAGACGAGCACACCGCTGACGACGGCCATCACCATCACGATTCCGGCCGATACCTGCATCTGGGCGCGAACCAGGTGTTCCTCACCGCGTCCGTAGAGCGACGCGAAGGCGCCGAAGCTTGCATAGGGTGCCCACTCGGGGTGCCCCAGGGCGATCACCACGGCCAGGGGCAGGGCGACACTCACTCCCGCACGCAGGGCCACCCTGTGCGCGCCCTCCACCGGGTTCATCCGCAGCAGGTCTGCACGGCCGGGGAGCACTGAGGACATGGTCCACCTCTGGGAATCGACGCTGGGGATTGATGTCATCGTCTCACGCCCAACCGCTTGCACCGCGCTGGCTAGGGTTGGGGGCATGCAGAACAGTCCAGTACCTCTCGCGCCCGTTCACCAGGTGGAGGACCACCGCGTTGCCATCGTCACGGGTGCCTCCTCCGGAATCGGCCGGGACACGGCCATCGAACTGTCCCGAGCGGGCTTCGAGGTCTGGGCCGGTGCCCGTCGGACCGCGCGCATGAAGGATCTGGGCAGCCACGGCATCCGGGTTCTCCCGTTGGACGTGACCGACGAGGCGTCGATGGCCTTCTTCGTGGACGCGGTGCTTGCTGGCGCGGGACGGATCGACGTCCTGGTGAACAATGCCGGCCGCGGCGGCTACGGCGCGGTGGAGGACATGCCGCTGGCGTCCGGCCGCGAGCTCTTCGAGGTGAACCTCTTCGGTCTGGCGCGGATGGTGCAGCTGGTGCTTCCCGCGATGCGCGATCAGGGGAGTGGGCGGATCATCAACATCTCGTCGGTGGGAGCCCGCATCTATGAGCCCTTCGCGGCCTGGTACCACGCGAGCAAGTATGCGGTGGAGGGCTTCAGCGATTCGCTGCGCCTGGAGGTGCGGCCCTTTGGGATCCACGTGACCATGGTGGAGCCCGGGCTGATCGCCAGCGAGTGGAATTCGATCGCTCGCAAGGACTTCCTCAAGGTCAGCAAGGGCGGGGCCTACGAGCGCTCGGCGCGCAGGATGGCGCGACTGCTCGCGCTGGCCGATCGCAAGGCCGTCGGCTCCAGTCCCCGGGTGGTGGCCGAGACCGTGGTGGCCGCCAGCCTGGCCACGACGCCCAGGACACGTTATGCCGTGGGCGCCGGGGCCAAGGCGGCAGTGGCGGCCCGCAAGGTGCTGCCCGACAGCGCCATGGACGCCGTTCTGGGACGTCTGGGCTGAGGGGCAGAACCGGGGAGATCAGGCAAGGACGGTGGCGGAGTCCAGCACCGTGATCTGCGGAGCGTAGAGCCCCATCACCTGCAGGGCGGCGGCGTGGTTCTCGTCGCTGGAGCCGGCGCAGGCGTCGGAGATGACGGTGACGGTGCAGCCGGCGTCGGCGGCGGCCAGGGCGGTCGAGATCACGCAGCAGTCCGTGGCCACACCGGCGAGCACCAGGTGCGGGTACTGGCCGGTGACGGCAGCCAGCTCCGGGCCCCATTTGCCGAAGGTCGTCACGTCGACCGTGGGCCGGTCGGTGAGGTCCCGGGCCGTGGGCACCAGATCGAAGAAGGGGTCCTCGTCGGGGCGGTCTGCGAAGGGCCACTTGTCGAAGTAGGCCCGCCAGGAGCCGTTGCGGTTGGTGCCCGGCAGCCAGCGGGTCAACAGCACCCGGTCGTCGAAGTGCGTGGCGAGTCGGGCCACCACGGGGGCGGTCTCGGCGAAGCGCGGTGCACACCACTCACTGGCCGGATCGGCGAAGATCCGTTGGTGGTCGATCACCACCAGCCAGGCGTCGGCCAGCTCGATGGCTCCGATGGGGCTCATGCCCGGTCCTCCTGCTGCTTGATGGTGCCGCCGTTGAGTACCAGGTGCCCGACGAAGCCCAGGGCCAAGGAGATGATCACGCCCAGGTTCGCCCATGGCCAGGTGCCCTCCCAGCCGTCGGGGCCGTGGTGGCCCAGACCCAGGGGCTCCAGCAGATAGCCCTGCCAGTTGTTGAAGCTGGCATCGCTGAACTGGTTGATCACCAGCCCCCAGCCAATGGCCGAGCACAGCACCATCAGGCCGATCGACTTCCAGTTCCAGGCGCCGTATCGGCCACTGCGGTCGAAGAGGGCCACCTCGTCGTAGGGCCTCTTGCGGGCAAGGATGTCGGCGCACATGATGCCCGCCCACGCAGCCAGCGGCACGCCCAGCGTCACCAGGAAGCTCTGGAAGGGAGCCAGGAAGCTCTCCGCGAAGAAGACCACGTAGATGGTGCCCAGCGTCAGGATGATGCCGTCGATGGCGGCGGCGGCGGGGCGAGGAATGTCGATGCCCAGGCTCAGCAGTGTCAGGCCGGAGGAATAGATGCCCAGCACGGCTCCCGAGATCAGCGTCAGCACCGCAACGACGAGGAAGGGCAACAGGATCCAGGTGGGCAGGATTCCGGCCAGCGCACCGATCGGGTCATTGGGGATGGCGGTGGCCAACTTCTCGTCGGAACCGGCCAGGAGCAGGCCGAAGACCACCAGCACCAGCGGAGCCACGGAGCCGCCGAAGGTGTTCCAGAAGACGATGGCACCATTGCTCGCGTCGCGGTGCTGGTAGCGCGACCAGTCGGCGGCGATGTTGATCCAGCCCAGCCCGAAGCCGGTCATCACCATCACCAGCGCGCCAATGCACGCGGCGATCGAGCCAGCCGGCAGGGCGCTGACGGCCGCCCAGTCGATGTGGCTGATGGTCATCGCCATGAAGACGATGGTGAAGGCACCGGTCACCCAGGTCAGCACCGACTGCACCTTCATGATGGTGTGGTAGCCCAGCACCGAGCAGATCACCACGATTGCGGCGATGGTCACGCAGGCGATCACCTTGGTGGTGGTGCCCGAACTCCAACCCAGCCGGTCGAAGACCGTGGCGGTGGCCAGCGTCGCCGTGATCGTCAGGCTCGTCTCCCAGCCAATGGACGTGAGCCAGCTGATCAGACCGGGCACCTTCTGGCCCTCGACGCCGAAGGCAGACCGGGAGAGCACCATGGTGGGCACCGAGCCGCGCTTGCCGGCGATCGCGATCACGCCGCACAGGGCGAAGCTGGCGATGATGCCGATCACGGCCACGACGGTGGCCTGCCAGAAGGAGATGCCGAAGCCGAACAGGTACGAGCCATAGGTCATGCCGAAGACGGAGACATTGGCGGCGAACCACGGCCAGAACAGGTCACTGGGCCTGGCCGTGCGCTGGGAGTCCGGCACGACGTCGATTCCCTGCATCTCGACGAGGCCGTTGGAGGCTGTGACTTCGGTCACCGGTGTTGACGACATGCGACAGATGATGCCACCAGTCACTGACAGATTTCAGGCAACGCGGCCCGGTGCCTGCCGTTCCACAGCCGAGCCGCCCGTGCCGTGGATTCACCTGGTGGTCATCTTCTGGTGGGCCACGAAACGCGTCGTCACCCTAGATTTCGAGGCATGCGTACCCCACACAAGACACTCATCGCACTGGCCGGGGCCGTGGCGCTCGCCTGCCCGATGGCCGCGATCCCTGCCCACGCAGGCAAGGCCCCCGTCGCCCATGACGTTCGCTTCGCCACCTTCAATGCCTCCCTGAACCGCGGTGCCGAAGGCGATCTGGTCAAGGACCTCTCCACCCGCACCAATGCCCAGGCCGCCGCCGTCGCGGAGATCATCCAGCGCACCGATGCCGACGTGATCCTGGTCAACGAGTTCGACTTCGTCGAGGGCGGCAAGGCCGTCGACCTCTTCCGGAGCAACTACCTGGAGGTGGGCCAGAACGGGGCCGCCCCAGTGGACTACCCCTACGCCTACGTCGCGCCCGTGAACACCGGTGTCCCGTCGGGTCACGACCTCAACAACGACGGCAAGCTCGGCACCGCCGATGATGCCTGGGGCTTCGGCTTCTTCCCCGGCCAGTACGGCATGGTCGTCTACTCCAAGTTCCCGATCGACACCAAGAAGGTCCGCACCTTCCAGGACTTCCGCTGGGCCGACATGCCCGGCGCCATGCTGCCCGACGATCCGAGCACCCCGGAACCCGCCGACTGGTACTCCGCGGAGGAACTCGCCTCCTTCCCGCTCTCCTCCAAGTCGCACTGGGATGTGCCGATCCGGATCGGCAAGAAGGACGTGCACTTCCTGGTCTCGCACCCCACCCCGCCCGTCTTCGACGGCGCCGAGGACCGCAATGGCCGTCGCAACCACGACGAGATCCGCTTCTGGGCCGACTACATCAGCGGCAAGAAGCAGTCCCGCTACATCTACGACGACCAGGGCCGCCGCGGCGGGCTGCGCCCCGGCGCCCGCTTCGTCATCGCCGGCGACCAGAATGCCGATCCGCTGGACGGTGACTCGCTGGACGGCGCGATCAACCAGCTGCTGGACCACCCGCGCGTCAACACCTCCGTGACCCCGTCCAGCGAGGGTGGAGTCGAGGCCTCCGAGCAGCAGGGGCTGGCGAATGCCACGCACAAGGCTCCCGCCCGCTTCGACACGGCGGACTTCGGCGACGCCATCGGCTCGTCGGGCAACATGCGCGCGGACTACGTGCTGCCCAGCCGAAACCTGCCCATCCGCGACGCCGGCATCTTCTGGCCCGTGCAGGCGGCCCCGCTCTCGCGTCTGACCGGGGTCTACCCCTTCCCGTCCTCGGACCATCGTCTGGTCTGGGTGGACGTGAAGCTGACCCACCGCCGCTGACGATCAGCCAGCCGGGCACGAACAGGCGCCCCGAACCTCATGGTTCGGGGCGCCTTCTGGCTGCCGGGGTCAGACCTGGCTGCCGGGGTCAGACCTGGGGCGTGACCGGAGGCTCGGCCGACCAGGGGAAGACGATCCACTTGTCCGTGCGGCGCCAGACATAGTCGGGCTCGACGATGGTGCTGGGCTTGGCGTACAGGACGACGCTGCGCACCTCGGCGTCGAACTTCTCCAGCAGCTGGATCACCAGGGCGAGCGTGCGGCCCGAGTCCGCCACGTCATCGACGACGAGCAACTTCTGACCCTTGATCGAGTCGGTGTCGAGCATCGGCGCCAGCAGCACGGGATCGGGAAGCGTCTCGTGGACGTCGGTGTAGAACTCGACATTGATGGCGTCGGTCAGCTTGGTGCCCATGGCGTAGGTGAGTGCGCCGCCGGGAAGCATTCCGCCGCGTGCCACCGCGATCACGATGTCAGGCTCGAACCCGGAATCAACCACCTGCTGGGCGAGCTCACGCGAGGCATCACCGAAGCCCTGCCAGGTGAGCACCTCCTTGTCGACGAGGTCGCTGGAATCGGCATGGTACGCAGTCATGGCACGAGCCTATCGAGCGATTGAAACCGCAGCCTGCCGGGCCTGCACCTCGTCACCGGGGTCCGCGGCCGGAAAGGTCAGCTGCATGAAGACCGCATCCAGCCAGCGGTCGAACTTGCGGCCCACCTGCGGCAGCCGCCCCACCTCGACGAAGCCGAGCTTCTCGTGGAAGTGCACAGACGCCTCATTGTCCGCATCCAGCACACCGATCATGGCGTGCACGCCATCGCCCCGGGCGCGGTCGATGAGGGCCAGCATCAGCATCCGGCCGACGCCCAGGGCCCTTGCCCCGCGCGCGACGTAGACGCTGTGCTCCACGGTGTGGGCATATCCTGCCTTGTCACGGAAGGTTCCATAGGAGGCATAGCCCAGCACGGTGCCGTCGTCCTCGGCCACCAGTACCGGGGTGCCGCCATTGATTCGCTCGTCGAGCCAGACGCGACGGTTCTCGACGGAGACGGGTTCCAGATCATAGCTGGCGGTGGTGCCGACGCCGGCCTCGTTGTAGATCTCGGTGATCACGGGCAGGTCTTCGTGCGTCGCGGCACGAATCTGCAGGCGTGGGGGGCGGTAGCCAAGGGGCTGCAGGGGAGCGCTGGGGGCCATGCCTGCAGATTACCCAGCAGGTGATCCACCTGCGGCACGTGTTCGCATGACGCTACGGTGCCGTGGACACCTGGCCACGAGGAGACCAGCATGACCCAGTCCGCAACCCCGACGCGATCCCAGCGGCTTGAACGACTGTCCTTCAACCGTGCCCATCGACGGCTCCTGGTGGGCTCCGGCATCGGCTGGGCGCTCGACGCGATGGACGTCGGCCTGATCAGTTTCGTGATGGCCGCCCTGGCGGTCCAGTGGAAGCTGGACATGACCACCACCAGCTGGGTCGGTTCCATCGGTTTCGTGGGGATGGCGCTGGGGGCCTCGCTCGGTGGCCTGCTGGCCGACCGGATCGGCCGTCGCCAGGTCTTCGCAGCCACCTTGCTGCTCTACGGTCTGGCCACCGCGGCCTCCGCACTGGTCACGTCCGTGGCCGCCCTCATGGCGCTGCGCTTCATCGTCGGGCTCGGACTGGGGGCCGAACTGCCCGTGGCGTCGACGCTGGTCAGCGAATTTGCCCCAGCCAGGATCCGTGGCCGGATGGTGGTGGCACTGGAGGCCTTCTGGGCGGTGGGATGGATGATGGCCGCGCTGCTGGGCTATCTGGTGATCCCCATGTCCGACGACGGGTGGCGCTGGGCACTTGCCGTCGGGCTGGTCCCCACCGCCTATGCGGCCGTGGTGCGGCACAAGCTGCCGGAGTCCGTTCGTTTCCTGGAGTCGAAGGGGCGCATCGAGGAAGCTGAGGCAGCGGTGCGATCCTTCGAGGAGGCGTCGGGTCCTTCGGTGGCCGAGCCTGTCGAGGTCCCCGTGGTGGAGGACCTGGCCGACCCGGTGAGGGAGCAGCACATCTGGTCGCCTCGCTTCCGGGTCCGGACCGCGGCGCTGTGGGCCGTGTGGTTCTGCATCAACCTGAGCTACTACGGCGCCTTCATCTGGATCCCGTCGCTGCTGGTGGCGCAAGGCTTCTCCATGGTGAAGTCCTTCCAGTTCACCTTGGTGATGACGCTGGCGCAGCTGCCCGGCTATGCGTTGGCCGCCTGGCTGATCGAGGTCTGGGGTCGACGCCCGACGCTGGCCTCCTTCCTGGCGGGATCGGCCATGGCTGCGCTGGCCTACGGGCATGCGTCGAGCACCACCGAGATCCTGCTGGCCGGCTGTGCCCTGAGCTTTGCCAACCTGGGTGCGTGGGGCGCCCTGTACGCGATCGGCCCGGAGATCTACCCGACGTCGATCCGCGGCACCGGTACGGGTGCGGCCGCCGCCTTTGGCCGGATCGCGTCGATCATCGCGCCATTGCTGGTGCCGGTCCTGATCCGCGCGGGTGGCAATGGTCTTGCCTTCACCGTCTTCTCAGTGGCCTTTGCCGTGGCGGCACTGGCCTGTCTGGCTCTCCCGGAGGCACGCAACCGGAGCCTGGGCCGGGTCTGACCAGGATCACCGGCGATGCCTCTGGACCCTCCCGTCCAGCCCTCAGCTGCCAGAAACAGATGCATATGCGGTGTCCAGTGCATTTGGTGCACTGGACACCGCCTATGCATCTGTTTCTGGCGCGCGGGAGTGCGATCCGGGCGGTGAGACTGGCGCCGGGGCAGAGCAGGCAGGCGGGGCGAGCTCGAGGCTGCTGCTCGAGGCTGCGATGGCAGCGGCTCGAGGCGAAGATGAACCCGAGCTGACAACTGGGCCAATACCGCCCGCGGGACCCTCTTCCCGGGCAGAGTGGGGTCATGGGACAGATGACGCTGACATTCATCGGAGCGGCGGAAACGGTGACCGGCTCCAAGCACCTGCTCACCCTCGGACAGCGACGAGTGCTGGTGGACGCCGGTCTCTTCCAGGGCGAGAAGAAGTGGCGGGAGCAGAACTGGGCCAAGTTCCCCGTCGAACCGGGCTCCATCTCTGACCTGGTGCTCACCCACGCCCACCTGGACCACGTCGGCTACCTTCCCGCCCTGGTGAAGCACGGATTCCGCGGCACGGTGTGGTGCACCCCGGAGACGATCGAACTGGCGGAGATCGTCCTGATGGACTCCGCGCACCTGCAGGAGCAGGACGCCAAGGAGGCCGCGGAGGGTGGCTGGAGCAAGCACAACCCGCCGCTGGCCCTCTATACCCAGGAAGACGTGCAGACCACCATGCGCCTCTTCCGGCCGGTCGATTTCGACACCGACGTCGATCTGCGCGACGGTCTCGTGCTGCGCTTCACCCGTGCCGGCCACATCCTCGGATCGGCCTGCGCCAACATCACCCATGACGGGCGTTCGGTCCTGTTCAGCGGAGACCTGGGCCGACATGACCACCCCGTCCTGAAGCCCCGCGGGGTCCCGCAGGGGGCGGACCACGTGATCATGGAGTCCACCTATGGAGACCGGGAGCATCCTGAGCCGGAGGGGCTGCCCCACGAGGCCTTCGCGGAGACCATCCGCAAGACGGTGGCCCGCGGCGGGTCGGTGCTGGTGCCGGCCTTTGCCGTGGACCGGACCGAGGCGGTGCTGAAGGTGGTCAGCGAGATGCGGCGCGAGGGGCGCATTCCGGAGGTGCCGGTATTCGTCAACTCCCCGATGGCCCTTGCGGCGCTCAAGGTCTACCGCGACTCGGACGAGCTGCGCGAGGACATGCACGTCGATGACCTGGCGAGCCTGAAGTACGTGCGAGAGGTGCGCAGCGTCGAGGAGTCCCGCGCCCTGAACGACCCGACCTTCCCGTGCATCATCATCAGCTCGTCGGGCATGGCCACCGGCGGCCGCGTGGTGCACCACCTGGAGCACATGCTGCCCGACCCCAAGCACTCGGTGGTCCTGACCGGCTACCAGGGCGTCGGCACCCGTGGTCGGTCGCTGCTCGACGGAGCCAAGCAGCTCAAGATGCACGGCCGCTACGTGCCCGTGCGCGCCACCATCGTGCAGGACTCCGAGTTCAGCGTGCATGCCGACTGTTCGGACCTGCTCGACTGGCTGCGTGACCTGCCCCGCAAGCCCAGCACTGTCTACCTGGTGCATGGCGAGAAGGATTCCGCAGAGGCGCTGCGTGAGCGGATCGTGTCTGAGTTCGGCATCACCTGTGTGGTGCCGCGTCAGGGCGAGGTGGTCAATCTGGACATCGCCCCCGCCCAGCCCGCTGCTCCCGTGGACCGTCCGGAGCTGGTGGGCAGTCCGGTGGTCATCCCTGCCCCGACGGGCGTCGAGCCGCGCCCCGGTCGACGCCTGACCACGCTCCAGGTGGTGAACCGTCTGGCCCGTGCGCTGGAGGAGGGCAATGGCAAGGCGCTGGGTGCACTGCTGGCTGGACCCGTCCGGGTGGGCGGCGTCGAGACCCCGGCCAGTGACTGGGCCGGTGCCCTGCGGGGCTTCGAACTGGTGGACCTGGTGGATGCCGGACGGCGGGCGGTCGCCCGGGGCCAGGCGGGGGACAAACCCGTCGTCCTTTTCCTGGAGCTCGACGGGGACGTCGTCACGGCCGTCGACCAGGTGGGCTGACGGGGCGGGCGTCGAGGGCCGCTCGGCGCCGCGGCTTTGCAGGGCTGCCTGCAAAGCTGCGTGCTGTCGAGGGGGCTCGGGGAAGGGGGCAGCGCACTAGCGTCGAGGTCAAGGAAGCCAGTCGTGTTCTGGACGACGTAGTCCGCACCTGGCATCAGCAGACCGACGGAAGGAAGAATTCATGGCAACCCTGGTCGTCCTCGGCTCCGGAATCATGGCCACCGCCCTGGCCACCCCGTTCGCAGACAACGGCAACACGGTTCGTCTGGTGGGAACCCACCTGGACCGCGAGATCATCGACTCGATCCAGCAGACGGGCATCCACCCGAAACTGGGGCTCAAGGTCCCCGAGGGGACACAGGCGTACCAGTTGGAGGATGCCGACAAGGCCTTCGAAGGCGTCGATCTGGTGATGAGCGGTGTCAATAGCTTCGGTGTGGAGTGGGCCGGCGAGCAGTTGGCTGGCCTGTTGCGCCCCGGAATGCACGTCATTGCCCTGGCCAAGGGGCTCCGCGCCGACGAGGACGGGAATTTCGAAATCCTGCCTCGCGTCCTGGCGAGCCAGGTGCCGGAGGAGCTCCGCTCACAGGTGAGCTGGTCCGCCATCGCAGGGCCGTCGATCGCCGGTGAAGTGGCCGTACGTCGCCACACCTGCGTCACCTTCGCGGGCGAGGACCGAGGCGTGCTTGAGATGTGGCGGGACCTGTTCGAGACCGACGCCTACCACGTGTGGCTGAACACCGACTTCACGGGCATCGAGCTGATGGCAGCCACGAAGAACTGCTACGCCTTCGGCGCCGGCTTCATGCACGGAACGCTGCAGCGGCTCAAGGACGAGGGCGCCGAGTTCTCGGACAGCCCTTATGTGAACTACAACTACGGCGCTGCGGTGTTCGGTCAGGCATCCCTGGAGATGCAGGAGTGGTTGCAGCTGTTGGAATGCGATCCGCAGACCGTGATGGGCCTTGCCGGCATCGGCGACTGCTTCGTCACCTCGATGGGCGGCCGCAATGTCAAGGTTGGCACTTTGGTGGGGCAGGGCATGACCTTCAGCGAGGCCAAGGCGAAGATGCCCGGAGTCACCCTGGAGGGTGCCACGTGCATCGTTGTCGTGGGTCAGGCGTTGAAGCGACTGACCGAGCGGGGCGTCGTGCCCGCAGAGAAGTTCCCACTGCTGCGCCATCTGTATGAGGTGGTGGGCGAGGACAAGCCCGTCGACGTGCCGTGGAAGAAGTTCTTCGGTTCCGACGGCGCTGGCCGCTGAATCCGTCCGGCAAACGCCTGCAGGACCACTCACCCCGACATGAACAGGAACACCGGGATGCCCCACCGCCAGACCACCCGTCCCACCCAGCTGCACGCCGCCTATGTCTTCGACATGGACGGCACGATCTATCTGGGCGACGAGATCCTGCCCGGCGCGGTGCGGCTCGTGGAGGAGCTGCGTCGCAGGGACATCCCGGTGCGCTTCCTGAGCAACAATCCGACGAAGGACCCGGCACAGTACGTCGAGAAGCTGGCCGGGCTTGGCCTGCCGACGGAGATCGCCGACATCTCCAACACGGTGGTCACCACCACCCGGTGGCTGCTGGCCAACCATCCCGATGCCGTGCTTTTCCCGATCGCGGAGGAGCCCCTCTGCAGGGCACTGCGGGAAGCTGGTTTCCGCTTGAGCGAGGACCCGGCCGAGATCGACGTCGTGGTGGCTTCGTACGACCGCTCCTTCGACTACCGCAAATTGCAGATCGCCTTCGATGCGATCTGGTTCCACCAGCGCGCCATCCTGGTGCAGACGAACCCGGACCGCTTCTGCCCATTTCCAGGGGGGCGCGGTGAGCCCGATTGTGCCGCCATCACCGCGGCAATCGAGGCCTGCACCGGTACCACCTGCCAGGCGAGCCTTGGCAAACCCTCGTCAATCATGCTCACTGAGGCACTGTCCGGTCTCGACGTGGATCTGGCGGACTGCGTGATGGTTGGCGACCGGCTCCAGACCGACATCCAGATGGCGCTGGACACGGGGATGCGCTCGGCGCTCGTGCTGACGGGTGAGGCGACGGCGGACGATGTCCGGCAGCTGCCCGCCGATGAGCGCCCTGACTACGTTCTTGACCGGATCGACCGGCTACTGCCAGAGTCCGTCTGGAAGCAGCTGGGGTGGGACGTCACTGGCGACTGACGCCGTCGGTTCCGCGCCCAGCTGTCATTCCTGATCGGGCGGCAACCACTGGCAAACCCTGAGGGTCTGTCAGTGGCTCCAACTAGGATCACCAGTGAAAGCCTTCGACCCCGCACGCACCTGAAAGGCAGACCGTGAACAACACCCTCAACTGGACCGAGCAGGACGATCGCGCCGTCGACACCGCCCGCATCCTGGCCGCCGACGCTGTGGAGAAGGTGGGCAATGGCCACCCCGGCACCGCGATCTCGCTGGCCCCGCTGGCCTACCTGCTGTACCAGAAGGTCATGAAGACGGATCCGACCGACAGCCTGTGGTTGGGCCGTGACCGTTTCGTCCTGAGCGCCGGCCACTCCTCGCTCACCCAGTACACCCAGCTCTACCTGGCCGGCTGCGACCTGGAGCTCGACGACCTGAAGTCGCTGCGCACGTGGGGCTCGAAGACCCCGGGTCACCCCGAGTACCACCACACCAAGTTCATCGAGGCCACCACCGGTCCGCTCGGCGCCGGCATCAGCATGGCTGTCGGCATGGCGATGGCCGCTCGCAAGGAGCGCGGCCTGTTCGATCCCGAGGCACCTGCTGGCGAGAGCCCCTTCGACCGCACCATCTACTGCATCGCCGGCGACGGCTGCATGCAGGAGGGTGTCTCCAGTGAGGCCTCGTCGCTTGCCGCCACCCAGAACCTGGGCAACCTGGTCCTGTTCTACGACGACAACCGCATCTCCATCGAGGGCGACACCAAGATCGCCTTCAGCGAGGACGTCGCCGCTCGCTATGAGGCCTACGGCTGGCACGTGCAGCACGTCGACTTCACCAATGGCGGCACGAAGTACGAGGAGAAGATCGACGAGCTCTACGCGGCCATCGAGGCTGCTCAGGCCGTCACGGACAAGCCCTCCTTCATCAAGGTCACCACCGTGATCGGTTGGCCGCTGCCCACCAAGCAGGGCAAGCACTCCGTGCATGGCGCCAAGATCGGTGGTGAGGAGATCAGCGCGCTGAAGAAGGAGCTCGGCTTCGAGGACACCCCCTTCGCGGTGGACGAGGAGGCTGTGGCCCACGCCCGCCAGAACGCGTCGGAGCGCGGCAAGCGCCTGCGCGCCGAGTGGGAGCAGAAGTTCGAGGCGTGGAAGCAGGTCAACCCGGACAAGGCAGAGCTTCTTGAGCGTGTCTCCGGCCGCACCCTGCCCGCGGATCTCAAGCTGCCGGTCTTCGAGCCCGGCAAGAAGGCCACTCGCGCCGCCTCGGGCGAGGTCCTGAGCGCTCTGGCCAGCCAGCTGCCCGAGCTGTGGGGCGGCTCGGCCGACCTGGCCGGCTCGAACAACACCACCATGAAGGGCGAGCCCTCCTTCCTGCCCTCCGAGCGCTCCAGTGAGGAGTTCCAGGGCAACGAGTACGGTCGCACCCTGCACTTCGGCATCCGTGAGCACGGCATGGGCGGCATCGTCAACGGCATCACCCTTTCGGGCCTGACCCGCTGCTACGGCGCCACCTTCTTCGTCTTCGCGGACTACATGCGTCCGCCGGTCCGTCTGGCCGCGCTGATGGGGCTGCCGAGCCTGTTCGTCTGGACCCACGACTCCGTGGGTGTCGGCGAGGACGGCCCGACGCACCAGCCGATCGAGCACCTGGCCGCCTACCGCGCCATCCCGAACCTGGCGCTGGTCCGTCCGGCAGACGCCAACGAGACCAGCTACGCCTGGCTCGGCGCCCTGCAGCACACCGACCAGCCGACCGGGCTGGTGCTCAGCCGCCAGGACCTGCCGATCGTCGACCGCACGGAGTACGCGGCCGCCGAGGGCACCCTGAAGGGCGCCTACGTGCTGAAGGACGCCTCGGCCGAGCCGCAGCTGATCCTGATCGCCACTGGTTCCGAGGTTGCCCTGGCTGTCGAGGCGCAGAAGGTGCTCGAGGAGCAGGGCGTCGCCACCCGCGTCGTTTCCATGCCGTGCCAGGAGTGGTTCGAGGAGCAGAGCGACGAGTACAAGGAGCAGGTGCTGCCCAAGGCCGTCACCAAGCGGGTCTCGATCGAGGCCGGCATTGCCCAGGGCTGGGCCAAGTACGTCGGTTTCGAGGGTGCCTCGGTCTCCATCGAGACCTTTGGCGCTTCCGCCAGCGGCAATGTGATGTTCGAGAAGCTCGGCTTCACCGTGGACAACGTCGTCGAGACCGCCAAGAATGTCCTCGGCTGACCTTCACGGCTCCAAGATGGGCAAGGGCCGGTCACCCCACCGGGGACCGGCCCTTGCCTTGTTCTCGGCTTAGCTCCAGATGCCTCCGGGAGCGAAGATCTCGTCCACGATCTCGTCGTACCAGCCGGCTTCGCGAGCCACGTCCAGCACCGTGTAGCGCGACCGGTAGTACATGGCCTTGGGGAAGGTCTCACGAACCTGCTGGGCGGTCAGGCCGATGTCCTCGGGACGGCTCGGGGCCCCCGCGGCGGCGAGCATGGCCTGGAAGTCGCGCGCGGCCACCAGCTGGTCCTGCAGGCGCTGCCGGGTGGTGCCCCAGCCGTCCTGCAGCCGGGTGAGCCGCTCGGTCAGGCCCTGCGGCGTGACGTACTTGGTCCGGGTCTCCTTCACGGCGTGCTCGGCCAGCGGGCCGCTGAAGGTGCGGCGGATGTCGGCCTCCACCTGGTCCCAGGCAGCCCACTGGGCGACGGCCTGACCGATGTCAAGGCTTGCCAGGTCGCGTTCCATGAAGGCCTCGTAGAAGGCCAGCATGGCCAGCGTGCCGATGGCCACCTTGAAACCATGCGACAGCGGGGGCTCGTCGTCGGCCCCCAGATGGTCGAGTTCCCAGATGTGGCTGAAATAGTGCTCGGCGCCAGAAGCGGGGCGGGTGCCGCCATAGACCTGCATCGCCAGACCGGAGAGCACCAGGCCGTCCACCAGGCCCTCGAAGGCCTCCGGCTCCCCCTGGGCGAGCGCGGTGGGATGCGCCAGTGCATCACGCACGCCGGACTGCACCAGCTTCCAGACATGGTCGTCCATGGCCTCCACCCCGGCGGCGTCGGCCAGGATCCAGTCGGCCCCACCGGGGATCTTCGCGGCCAGGTCTCCATAGCCGGAGGCCACCATCCACTGCGGTGCGGCGGCCGTGATGTCGAGGTCGAAGATCACAGCCTGCGGGGCGGTGCAGTTCATGGTGATCTTGACGCCGTTGTCGCTGATGGGGGCACCGGCCCCGGTGTAGCCGTCCATGCTGGCGGCGGTTCCCACCACGGCATAGCGACGGCCGCTCTGGTGGGCGGCCATCTTCACCAGGTCATTGAGGGTTCCGGCACCCACCGCGACGGGAAGCACCGGGCCGTGCTGCCGCTCGGCCTCGGCAAGCGCCTCACGGATCCGCGCGGCATTGTCCAGCGACGCGTACAGGGTGGGGCGGGCGGGGAAGACCAGGGGAGCGGCCAGTGTGATGCCAGCGGTCTCCAGGGCGCGGCTGGTCCGCTCACCGGCCACCCGCCAGGTGTTCTCGTCGGCCACCAGCAGGGCCGCGCTCCCGGGAGCGCAACGGGCCAGGGCTGGGCCGCAGTCGTCGAGTACCCCTCGGCCCGTGCTCACCACATCCGTCTGGTCTGCACCTTCCAGTGCCTGGGCCAGGATGCTGTCCATCGTTGATCCATCTCCTTGCTGCGTCGTCGAGGCGAGCCATGCCGCCCGTGTCATCAGGCTAGGTCCCGCCCCGGAAGTCCCGGGGTCGCAGTTCAGTCGGCGCTTTGCATCCCAGGGTGCGGATCTGCGGTCAGGAACTCGACCACGGCAGCCAGAGCAAGCCGCTCGTCCGTGCCATCGGCCATCACGGTCACTTCATCCCCGCGTGCGATACCCAGCGCCAGCACGTCGAACACGTTGGCAGCACTGGCTGAACGGTGGGTACGCAGGAAGACCGAACTGTCGTACTGCGCAGCGCACTCGCACAACTGCGTCGCGACGCGGGCATGGACACCCCTGTCCAACCCGACCGTGACCCTTGCCATTCGCATGATCCCCTCCACCGCCGATGCTCCCCCATGGTGCGCGCGTGGGGAAGCCGGGAGGCGCTCGAGGTGCGTCGGAGACTTGCCGATCCCTCCGCAATCCAGCGGGCCATTGGAGCGGGCGGTCGAGGTGACTGCAGGGTTAGGTTTCACAGCATCCACCAACGAAGGGGAGACATGCAGCGCCCAGCACTGATCCTGCAGCAACTCGAGACGAGCCTGTCGGCCGCGCCCGAGTCACTGGCGCGTGTGCTGGGCGTGGGCAATCGCACCTTGGCCACGGAGGTGGCCTCCCTGAACACGTCGCTCGCGCCCGCCGCCCAGGTTCGCCTGATCAATGGCCGCTACCGGCTGCGAGTGGTGAATCCCCTGCAGTACGCCGAGCGTCGGCTCGACGTGCTCGAGGTTCCCGAGAACTTCAACGATCCCGAGCACCGCCGGGCCTTCATCCTGGCCGACCTGGTCACCATCTACACCACGGTCACCACGGAGATCTTGGCGCGCCGGATGAATGTGGGACGCACCACGGTGACGGCCGACCTCGCGCAGCTGCGCCGCGTCCTGGAGCCACAGGGCGTCGGGATCGAGGGCCGCCCCAATGTCGGGCTGCAGCTGGTGGGTGAGGAGCTGGCCATTCGGCTGGCTGTCCTGCGGCACTGCTTCCACGTCGCCTATGGCAACTACCCGCTGGATCCGGAACTGGAGGCGGCGCTGGCGCGAACCTGCCGTGCCCACGGGCTCGACGAGGCCACCGCCCGCGAGACGGGACGTTGGCTGGTGGTCCAGCTGGACCGGTGCGATTCCGGCCACGAACTCGAGGACCTGCCCGAGGGTTACCAGGAGATCGTCGGCAGCCCGGCCCATGACTTTGCCCGCCAGCTCGCCGACGCCGTGGCCGAGGTACAAGGAGGCACCCTGCCCGAGGCCGAGGTCTTGTACCTGGCCCTGCCCGCCTCCGGGCGGCGAACGACCGTGGGTGCCGACTCGATGACCCAGGACGAGCTGCCGCCACAGATCCGCGAACTCGTCGAGGAGATCTTCACCCGGGTCCGGCAGGTGCTGGAGGTGGACATCCGCCCCAATTCACTGCTGGGAGAGTTCGGGTCACACCTGCACTTCATGATCAACCGGATGCGCTTCAGCCTGCCGGCCGAACCCGGCAATGACCTGCACGAGATCAGGGAGCGCTTCCCCCTGGCCCATCGCATGGCCCAGGTGGCGGCAGACGTGGTGGGGGAACACACCGGCCTTCTGATGGACGAGGTGGAACTGTCCCTTGCGGCCACCTACTTCCAGGTCTTCCTGGACGACAATGCCTCACGCCGCAATCGACCCTTCCGCGTGGGCATCGTCTCGCAGCGGGGCCCGGCCGCCGCCAGCCTGTTGCGCTCGCAGATGTCCAAGGCGTTGTTGATCGACACCGTCTACACCCAGGTGGCCGATGCCAGCCGGATTGCCGCGGGGGAGTTCGACCTGGTGGTCGCCTCACCGGGCAGCGAGCTCGAACTGCCGATGCCGGTCATCGAATTGTCGGAATTCTTCGACCCCTCCGAGCTGGTCGCCACGCTGCGGACCATGCGCTTCGACGACTTCGGCCCGCTGCCCATGGACGAGCCGGACGGCTCGATGCTCACCTACCTGCTGGACGACGATCGGGTGCTGCGGCTGCCTGCCGGATGCACCCATGACGGTGCCGTGGAACTGCTGTGCGACCACTTGGTGGCCCTGGGGCTGGTCGACGAGCAGTTCCTGCAGGCCATCGCCACCCGGCTCGCCGAACAGGAGCCCGTCCTGATCGGCGACCGGCTCGCCTTCCCCCACGCCAGCTCGGCCGGGCTGCGCGCCGTGACGTGCGCGCTGGGCACGATCGATGCTGGCGAGGGCAGCGACGGGCTGGATGCGGTCTTCCTGATGGCCGTGCCGGAGAAGGCCGACTATGACGACCGCATCCTCATCCGCACCTACGAGGAACTCATCGCCCTGGGCACCGATCCCCAACTCATGACGCGCCTGGGCGCCGTCACCGACTACCGCTCGCTGCTGGCCGTGCTCGACGCCATGCGCGAGACCAAGCAAGGGAGCTGACATGTTCTGGCCAGTCATCATCGGATTCGCCGTCTTCTACATCGTGCAGACGGTGCTGTCCATGCGTCAGACCAAGGACTACGCACGGCACTACGCGCGGATGCGCCGCCAGGGACGCGTCGCCCTGGGCAAGCAGAAGAACCTGGTGGCCAATGGCGCCATCGTGATGTTCCGCCTGGACGACGACGGCGTGGTGGTCGAGGGCAGGGTGCTCAGCGGCGTCACGGTCTTCTCGCGCTTTCGGGAATTCACCGCCTACAACGGGCGCCCGCTGGCCGGACTGGACGGCGAGGACTGCCGACAGCTGAACCGCAGCGTCCGAATCGCCGTCAACAATGCGCGCGACAACTACCTGCTCGCCTCTGAGGGCCTGGTGCCACTGGAGCCCCCGGGCCCGATCAGCAAGCTCCTGTCACGCAGGAGCCGCACCCAACAGGCATTCGCCTGACCCACCAATCCCACGTTCGAAGAAAGGAAACGATCATGGACTTCACCGTCCGTGCAGCCGAATGGTTCATTGGGCTGTTCCGCGCTGGAGGGGAGACCTTCATCAGCTGGATGACCGGCATCGTGCCGTTGGTCCTGATGCTCCTCATCGCCATGAACTCGCTGATCCAGCTGATCGGCGAGGACAAGATCAACAAGCTCGCCCGCCGCGCCTCCGGCAACCCGTTCAGCCGCTACCTGGTGCTGCCCTTCCTGGGCATGTTCATGCTGGCCAACCCGATGGGCTTCACCCTGGGACGTTTCCTGCCGGAGAAGTACAAGCCGAGCTACTACGCCAGCGCCGCCCAGTTCTGCCACACCTCGAGCGGTATCTTCCCGCACATCAATGCGGGTGAGCTGTTCATCTGGCTGGGCATCGCGGCCGGCATCGAGAAGCTGGGGCTCAACACCGCCGAGCTCGCCCTGCGCTACCTGGTGGTTGGCATGATCCTGAACTTCCTCGGTGGTTGGGTCACCGATTTCATCACCCCCTGGGTGGCCAAGCAGCAGGGTGTCACCCTCAGCGGTGAAGTGAAGGTGGCGGCATGAGCGAGCACAAGAGCGTCGTCGTCTCCAAGGGGCAGGGCGGCTACGGCGGTCCGCTGACCATCACCGTCACCCCGGAGCGCAACAAGATCGTCTACATCGTCGGTGGCGGGCAGAAGCCCGAGGTGGTCGACAAGCTGGTGGAGCTGACCGGGGGAGAGGCCGTCAACGGCTTCCAGACCTCCGTGCCGGACGACCAGATCGCGATGGCCGTGATCGACTGCGGTGGCACGCTGCGGTGCGGCATCTACCCCAAGAAGAACATCCCGACGATCAATGTCATGCCCACCGGCAAGACGGGTCCGCTGGCCCAGTTCATCCACGAGGGCATCTACGTCTCCGCGGTGGGGCCGGCCCAGGTCCGTCCCGCCGATGGTGCCGAGACCGAGGCCGCGGCCACCGCCGCGACCGGGGCGGCCGCGGGCCAGGAGAAGGCGAAGTTCACCGCAGACAAGAAGGTCTCCGAGACCCTGCGGGAGCAGAAGGACCAGACGCTGCTGATGAAGATCGGTCTGGGCGCCGGCAAGGTGGTGTCGGTCTTCTTCCAGGCCGGCCGCGATGCCATCCAGACCATGATCAACACGATCCTGCCCTTCATGGCCTTCATCTCGATGCTGATCGGCATCATCAACGCCTCGGGCTTCGGGAAGTGGTTCACCAGCTTCCTCACGCCGCTGGCCGGCTCCGGCTGGGGTCTGATGGTGCTGGGATTCATCTGCTCGATCCCCTTCCTGTCCCCGCTGCTCGGTCCGGGCGCCGTGATCGGGCAGATCATCGGCACACTGATCGGTGTGGAGATCGGCAAGGGCAATGTGGCGCCGCACCTGGCGCTGCCCGCACTGTTCGCGATCAACACGCAGAATGCCTGTGACTTCATCCCCGTTGGTCTCGGTCTGTCCGAGGCCGACCCGGAGACCGTGGAGGTCGGTGTTCCCGCCGTCCTGTACTCCCGCTTCCTCAACGGTGTTCCCCGCGTCGGCATTGCCTGGCTCGCGAGCATCGGACTCTATTCCTGACCCCCGCTATTCCTGATCCCCTGATCCTGACCGCACGCACCAGAACCTGGAGCTGACATGACCGAAATTTTCCGCACCACCGTTCGCGACGCCGGCAGCATGGCGTCCGCCTTCATCGCCGACGGCCTGTTCGTCACCTTCGGCGAGAGCGCCCCCGAAGCGCTGCGTGACTACTGCTTCATCATCGAGATGACCCAGACCAGCGCCGACCTGGCCGTGGGGCAGTCCTTCGGCGTCGACGGCAAGCTCTTCCCCATCACCGCGGTGGGGGAGGCCGCCCAGAAGAACCTGAACGGACTGGGGCACCTCACCGTGAACGTCGACGGCAGCAGCACCGCGAGCCTGGCCGGCGCGATCCACATCCTGTGTGAGGACGGTCAGCCGGAGGTCCAGGTTGGATCAGTGCTCACCATCGAGCAGTGATGACGGCATCAGTTGACGGACACGGCAGGGCATGACGGGCGCGGCCAGCTGGGAAGATCCCGGCGGGCCGCGTCCACCCATCTGGGAGGACACCATGGAATCCAGCGTTGATCCACACCGACAGGTCCAGATCGCCACGATCCGCGCCCTGCTGGCACGCGATGGCAGGCTGCCGGTCCTGCGGGCCGTCGCCGAGGAGGCTGCCGAGGAGGGCACCGCCGACTGGCAGCTGGGGCCGATCCACGGCGAGCCGCCCGTCGAGGCGTGGCGGGAACGGTTGCAGCAGGTTCGCTCGCAGCAGGGGGAACCCTGCAGCGTGGCGATCGACGGGGTGGGGCGCTACCGCATCGACTGGCCCGCCACATCGATTGATTCCACACAGGCCAATTCCACACAGGCCAATTCCATGGCAGGCCCGATGGCGGGCAAGGTCGCCCTGGTGACCGGCGCCGCCCAGGGCTTCGGCCTGGGCATCGCACAGGGGCTCGCCGCCCGTGGCGTCGTGGTTGCCCTGGCCGACCTCAACCACGATGGTGTGCTGGCCGCGGCCGAGCAGATCCGTGCCGAGCACGGTGAGTGGCAGGCGATCGGCCTCCGGATGGACGTCGCGGATCCCGAGTCCACCCGGGCTGGCGTGGCGGAGGTGGTGCAGGCCTTCGGCGGGCTGGACCTGTTCGTCGCCAATGCCGGCGTGGTGCGTGCCGGGGCGGTGACGGAACTGTCCGTCGACGACTTCGACCTGGTCACTCGCGTCAACTACCGCGGCTACTTCGTCGGGGTGCAGGCGGTGGTCCCGGTGATGGCGGCGCAACATCGTGCCGCGCCTGCCCACCGCTTCGACATCGTCGAGGTGAACTCGAAGTCGGGCCTGGCCGGCTCCAACCGCAATGCCCCCTATGCCGGCAGCAAGTTCGGCGGCATCGGGCTCACCCAGTCCTTCGCCCTGGAACTGGCGGGCCAAGGAATCAAGGTCAACGCGGTGTGCCCCGGGAACTACCTGGACGGCCCCCTGTGGTCCGATCCCGACGACGGACTGTTCGTCCAGTACCTGCGAGCAGGCAAGGTACCGGGTGCCACGACGGTCGAGGACGTGCGCAACTTCTACCAGGCCAAGGTGCCGCTCGGGCGCGGTTGCCGGCCAGACGACGTGGTCAAGGCGATCTGCTACGCCGTCGACCAGGACTACGAGACCGGTCAGGCCATCCCCGTGACCGGCGGCCAGACGATGCTGCACTGAGGTGCGGCCCCACAGGAGGAATGATGGGCAATCCGGTTCCGATCAGGATCTTCGTCGACAGTGCGGTGCGTGAGGAGACCGAACCCTGGCTGCGCACCGGGCTGGTGCACGGAGTGACCACCAATCCGACGCTGCTGCGACGGGCAGGGCTGGGGGTGGACGACCTTGCCGAGGTGGCCCGGTGGGCCAGCGGCGACGGTGAGCGCGAGGTCTGCTTCCAGTTGTGGGGGGACAGCGCGCAGGAGCAGTACGCCGCCGCCATGCAGATCCGCGAGCAGGCGCCCTCGGCCACGATCAAGATTCCCGTCACCCCCACGGGGGCGCAGGTGATCACCCGCCTCCACGAGCAGCAGGTACCGGTGCTGATGACGGCCGTCTATGCGGCCAAGCAGGTGGCGGTGGCCTCGGCGCTGGGCGTTCGCTACCTGGCCCCCTACTTCAACCGCATGCAGGTGGCGGGACGCGATGCCCTCTCCGAGATCCAGGCGATGACCCGGGCAGTGCCCCAGGACGGCACCGGGCCGCTGGTCATGGCCGCCTCGGTGAAGAGCGCCCAGCAGGTGATGGCGCTGGTCGGCGCGGGGGTGCGGGTGTTCACCCTTCCCCCGGCGGTCATCGCCGACCTCTTCGACGACGAACTGACCACCCGGGCCGTGGTCGACTTCGAGGCCGACATGCAGGCGGTCCTGGGCTGAGGCCCTGTCCTCAGCCTGCCAGCCCCCGGACGAGGTCGGCGGTCAGTTCCTCGAGGCTGTCGATGACGGTGCAGCGGGCCAGCAGCTCGTCGGAGGGCGGGTGGAAGTGGGGAGGCACCGCGATGGTGGTCATGCCCGCAGCCAGCGCGGAGCGGATCCCATTGCTCGAGTCCTCCACGGCCAGGCACCGCGCCGGGTCCGCGCCCAGCAGCTCCGCGCACCGCAGGTAACCGTCCGGGGCGGGCTTGCCGCGCGGCACCTGCTCGGTGGAGACGTACTGGCGCACCACGTCGCCGATGCCCAGCGCCTGGATTCCTGCCTCGATCAAGACCACCGGCGACGACGACGCGATGCCCACGGGCATCAACTCGGCCATCCGACGCACCGACTCGCTGGCATCGGGCAGCAGCCGCACCCCGGTGCGGTAGTGCTCCACCATGCCGTCGATGGTGCGTCGGGCCGCCTGCTCGGGAGAGCCCTTGATGCCGACCACCTCGGTCAGGTGGCGGCTCCACTCGGCGGTGGACATTCCCATCATGGCGGTGGTGGACTCCTCGGGCCACGCAAGGCCATCCTGTTCGGCCAGCCCGCGCCGGACCACGTCCCACACGTGCTCGGTGTCGGTCAGGGTGCCGTCCATGTCGAAGACGATTGCCTCGAAGGGGCCCGTTGGTGGATTCGTGGTGGACATGGTTGCCATTGTGTCTCGGCTTCGGGAGAGACTGTAGGCCGAGACAGGAGACAGATGACTGACCACGAACCCACCCACAGTCGGCAGGCACTGCTGGCCGGCATCGGCTGCTACCTGATCTGGGGCGGCTTCCCGCTGTTCTGGCCGCTGCTGAAGCCGGCCGGTGCCCTGGAGATCCTGGCCGGACGCATCGTGTTCAGCCTGGTCTTCGTCGCGGTGATGTTGCTGGTGCTGCGTCGCAGCTGGGGATGGGTGCGCACCGCGGCACGGCGAGACACCTGGCCGTGGCTGTTGGCGGCCTCGGTGCTGATCGGGCTCAACTGGCTCACCTACATCTGGGCGGTCAACTCGTCGCACGTGGTGGAGGCGTCGCTGGGCTACTTCATCAATCCGCTGGTGAGCATCGCGCTGGGGCTGTTGTTGTTCGGCGAGCGGATGTCGCGCTACGGGCAGATCGGCTGCGTGCTGGCGCTGGTGGGGGTGTGCATCATCGCGTGGGGCAATTGGCGCACCCTGTGGGTCTCGCTGGTGCTGGCCTTCAGCTTTGGCCTCTACGGCGCCATGAAGAAGCGCGCCCGGCTGGGGGCGCTCGAGGGCCTGACGGCCGAGACGCTTGCGTTGACCCCGCTGGCGCTGGGCTGGCTGGGGTGGTTGGCGATCCAGGGCACCGGGCAGATCGGCGTCAACTGGCGCGTCTCACTGCTGATGGTGGCCGCCGGTGTGCTGACCGCGGTGCCGCTGTGGCTGTTCGCCGTCGCCGCCCCCGGGATTCCCCTCGGAACGTTGGGAATCCTGCAGTATCTGGCTCCGACGATGCAGCTGCTGCTGGGGCTGTTCGTCTTCGGGCAGCAGGTCAGCGCCGGCTACTGGGCGGGCATGGTGCTGGTGTGGAGCGGCTGTCTGGTCTACCTGGCCGGAGCGATCGGCTCGATGAGGAGGGCCCGCAGCTGACTTGATTAGCCAAGCTAACGAGCTAGGCTAATTATTGATGTCAGAACAACTTCCTTCGTCCGAGCTGCCAGAACTGGCCAATGACCTCCGTCTTGCCTGCCAACGCATCGCCCGCCGAGTCCGCTTCGAGGGGACGGCGGCCGTCGCGCCCCACCAGTTCAGCGTGCTGGTGCGGGTTCGCCACGAGCCACGCACCCCCACCGAGCTGGCGGAGCTGGAACGCGTCAGCACCCCGTCGATGACCCGAACCGTCAGCGGTCTGGTCGACGCGGGCCTCGTCGAGCGCCAGCCCCACCACGAGGATCGCCGACAGGTGCTGGTGGGCATCACCGAGGCCGGCCGAGCCGTGGTGCAACAGACCTTCGTCGAGCGCGACAGCTGGATGATGCGGCACCTCGACGGCCTGGACGCCGAGCAGCTGCGCATCCTGCGGCAGGCCGCCGACATCCTGCTGGAGGTGGCCGCCGGTGAGTGAGGCCGTTGCCCGCCGCTCCGGCACCTTCGCCAGCTTCGGGGTTCCCAACTACCGGATCTTCTTCAGCGGGGCCACCGTCAGCAATGTGGGCACCTGGATGTACCGCGTGGCCCAGGACTGGCTGGTGCTGACCATCCTGACCGACCACTCGTCGTCGGCACTCGGCGTCGTCACGGGTCTGCAGTTCCTGCCGATTCCCTTCCTGGCTCCCTATGCCGGTTCGATCGCCGACCGATTCCCCAAGCGGAAGATCCTGCTCACCAGCCAGGCTGCGCTGGCCCTCAACGCCCTGGTGATGTTCCTGCTGGTGGTGACCGGCTGGGTGGAACTGTGGCACGTCTTCGTGCTCGCCTTCCTCACCGGTGTGGTGACCGCCTTCGACAACCCGACCCGCCAGGCCTTCGTCAGTGAGATGGTGCCACGCGAACTGGTCTCCAATGCGGTCGGGTTGAACTCCGCCTCCTTCAACAGCGCCCGGCTCCTGGGCCCGGGGCTGGCCGGCCTGATCATCGCCTGGTGGGGAGTGGCGCCCGCGATGTTCTTCAACGCGGTGAGCTTCGGCGCGGTGATCGCCTCCTTGTTGATGATGCGTCCCGAGCAGCTGTCACCGGCGCCGATGCGCAAGAACGGCAAGGGTGCGGTCCGGGAGGGGCTGCGCTATGTGGGCCGGCGCCCCGACATCATGGTCATCCTGCTGATGGTCTTCATGCTGGGCACCTTCGGGATGAACTTCCAGATCACCAATGCCCTGATGGCGACCAAGGTCTACGGCAAGGGGCCCGGGGAATACGGGCTCTTGGGCTCGATCATGGCGGTGGGCACCCTGGCCGCGGCCCTGATCGCCGCCCGACGAGAGCGGCCCCGGCTGCGCGTGCTGCTCTCGGCCCTGGGTGGTTTCGCGCTGTGCACGGCCCTGCTGGGAGCAGCACCCAACTACACCACCTTCGCCCTGCTGCTGGTGCCCACGGGTTTGTGTGCGCTGACGATGATGACCTGTGCCAATGCCTCGGTGCAGCTGGCCAGCGATCCCGAGGTCCGTGGACGGGTGATGGCCCTGTACATGGCGATCTTCATGGGCGGTACGCCGCTGGGAGCACCCCTGATTGGGTGGGTGGGAGACTTCTTCGGCCCGCGATGGACGATCTGGGCGGGAAGCCTGGCCTGTGGCCTCACTTTCCTGGGAGTCGCCGTCTGGTTCATGGTCCACCGTGGCGTCCGGGTCAGGTTGCGCGCCGGATGGCCTCCCCGGCTGCGGGTCTGGACCGTCGACGAGGTCCGCGCGGCCCACATCACGGTTGAAGGTGACTGAACCGCGTCAGAAGTTGGTCGTGTCCGGCGCACGACACGTTCCAATTTCCTTCGCGGTCCGTATCCAGCCAAGTTCTGACGTGGTCTGTCAGGCAGCCTCCACCCGTTGCCGATGCGCGCGCATCGCGATCAGGTGCAGCAGGTCGGGTTCAACCTCATCCCAACGGTGGACCACCTGGTGGTAGGAGAGACGGATCACGGTGTAGCCCAGCGCCCGTAGCCGCCGATCACGTTCCCGGTCCTTCTCGTAGGCGATCGCACTCGTGTGGTGCGCGAGGCTGTCCACCTCGATCACCAGCGAGCTGCCCACGAGCAGGTCGACCCGGCCGATGTCGCCGATCTGAACCTGGCTGCGCACCTTGATGCCGCGGGCCTCCAGGCGGGAGCGCACCATCGTCTCGGTTCCTGATTCGGAGGGCGCCATGCGCTGCAGGACGCGCTGGACCCGGCGCGGGGCGGTCACCAGCAGGCATTCCAGCTGCTCGTGGCTGCGCAGCTGCAGGTTCACCACCGATTCGAGCAGTACCAGGAGGTCTTCGGCAGGGCAGCAGCGCGCGGCGCACTGGATCGCCGTGTCCAGGTCACACACCGCCACGACGGGTGTCGAGCGCCGCTGTCCCGCGGGACACACCACGGCGTCGCACAGCGGCCGGAGCAAGCCGCGCCTGCCCGTGGCCACATGGAGCCTGCGGTCCAGAGTCCACACGCCATGGCGTCGCAGCACCGAGACGCAGGTGAGAGCCCCGCCGGCTGCCACCGCGCGCACCACGTCGGCGTCGGCCCCGGGTGTGGCGTACCAGCCGTGGCGCACCGGCTCCAGGCCACCCTTGGCCACCGCCGTGCGGATCTCATGTGCCGTATTGCCCCAGGCCTCGAGCCTGTGGCGCGGAAGGACTCCGCCCTGCTCACTGATCCAGTCGTCTCGAAGCCTCACAAGGCCGATGATCCGCCGGCGCCCGCTGCGGGACCAGCCAGATGGAACGGCCTGTGCATGGATCCTTGACGACCGAGATCTGTGGACAACCTGGAGGAAGGCGGATCGGCATCAGAACTTGGTCATATACGGCGCGCGACACGTTCAAATTTCCTCGGCTCGCAATATTCGACCAACTTCTGACGCGTCAGCGCTGATCCACGACCTCGTCCCAGACGCTCAGCGTGCGGTCGCTTCTGAAGACCCGTTCAGTGCCGTCCACCGGGTCGACGAAGCGCAGCTCCCGGGCCAACAACTGCAGCGGCAGGCTGAAGTCGTCCAGCGAACGATCCAGCACCTCGGGATAGAAGGGATCGTTGGCGATCGGAATCCCCGCCGACGACATGTGCAAGCGGATCTGGTGCGTCTTGCCGGTGGCCGGCAGCACTCGATAGCGGGCGATCGGGCCGTGGGCAGGATGCTCGGCGTGGTCCAGCAGCTCGATCCGGGTGTGCGCATTGGGCTCACGGCCGGGCAGTTCCTGGGCCTGCATCACGCCGCGCTCCTTCACCATGTGGCTGGAGCACTCCAGTGGGAAGGCCAAGTCGTCGCGGAAGCGACCAATCGCTTCGTAGGTCTTCTGCGGTACTCGTTTCTCGAACATGGTCTGGTAGGCGCGACGATGCTCGCGCTGGGTGGTGCACAACAGGATTCCCGCGGTGGCGCGATCCAGACGATGCGCGGGGGAGAGGTCGGGCAGGTCGAGCTCGCGGCGCGCCCGCACCACCGCGGAGTAGATGATGTGTTGTCCGCGGGGGATCGTCGAGGTGAAGTGCGGCTTGTCGAGCACGACGATCCGTTCGTCGCGGTGCAGCACTCGCAACTCTCCGGGCGGCTCGGTCTCGTCGGGCAGGTCGCGGTGGAAGAAGATGAACGAGTGGTGCCGGTAGGGCGCATCGATCGGGATCACCGTGCCGTCCTCGTCGACGAAGCGTTGCTCCGCGAACATCTCGTCGATGCGTTGCGGCGTCAGGCGCGGGATCTTCCACACCAGGAAGTCGCGCATCGTCGCCCAGTGGTGTTCGCGCGGGGTGCCCACCCATGCCGCATTGAGGCCATGGCGTACGGGCAGCGGGGAGCGAGGCATGTCGTCGAGGCTACTGGGTTGGCCTCGCAACCTTGTGCGGGCCGTAGATTGGGGACATGGATCTCTCGTCACCGCTGATCGATCGCATCATCTCCCGCACGCCGCTGAAGGGCCGTGCCCAGACCGGCCGGGTGGTGTTGGAGATCGACCTGGCCCGGGGGGTGCTGGTGGCCGCGCCGGACAATCCGTTGCAGGCGGTGAAGGCCATGAATGCCCCCACCATGAAGGTGCTTCGGGAGAACCTCCGCAAGGCCGCCAAGGACAAGGACGTCGTGGGGCTGGTGGTGCACTGTGGCACGGTTCCCCTGGCGCTCGCCCAGGCGCAGGAACTCGCACTGTCCGTGGAGGACTTCGCCCGGTACAAGCCGACGCTGGCCTTCGCACACGGCTTCGGTGAGCTGGCCAGCGATCTGCCCGGCTACACGCTGGCGACGGCCTGCAAGGAGATCTGGATCCAGCCGTCGGGGCAGGTCGGCATCGGCGGCGTGCACCTGGGCATCACGCTGGCCAAGGGCCTGCTGGCCAAACTGGGCATCGAGCCGCAGATGGCGAAGCGTCACGAGTACAAGTCTGCGGCAGATCGGATCGCCGCCGACGAGGTGACCGAGGCGAACCGGGAGATGACCCAGGCGATTGCCAACTCGTTGGCCCATGACTTCGTCGAGACGGTGGCCCGTCGGCGGGGGATTGGGGCAGAGCAGGTCTGGGAGGCGGTCAGCCAGTCGCCGGTGACGCCGGAGCGTGCCCTGGATCTGCGCCTCGTGGACCACATCGGCTACCGCGACGAGGCCTTGGCGCACGCCTTCGAGCAGTGGGCACCCAAGGACACCGAGTTGGGCGCCGATCAGCTGCGTTTCGTGCACCGCTGGCATCCGGGTGGTGCCGTGGGCGGGGTTGCGAGCAGCGCCGTGAAGGACCTGGTGGAGCGTCGCCAGCCGGTGGTGGCGGTCGTGGGTCTGCGTGGTGCGATCGTCACGGGCCGTGGTCGCTCGGGTGGCATGGGGGAGCCGCAGGTGGGTGCCGACGTCGTGTGCGAGCACCTGCGGGCGGCCCAGCGCGACGAGAAGGTCAAGGCCGTCGTGCTGCGCATCGACTCCCCGGGCGGTTCGGCGGTGGCCTCGGACACCATCTGGCGCGCGGTTCACCAACTGCGCGAGTCGGGCCGGCCAGTGGTGGCGCAGATGGGTGCGTTGGCGGCGTCGGGCGGCTACTACTCCGCGATGGGCGCCGACGAGATCGTCGCGCTGCCGGCCACCCTCACCGGGTCGATCGGTGTGCTGGCGGGCAAGATGGTCACCACCGGTCTGTACCAGAAGCTTGGCCTGGTGCACGAGAGTGTGGACAGCGGGGAGAATGCGGCTTTCCTGGCCGACGACCAGCACTTCACCGACGAGCAGTGGGCCCGCCTGAATGCCTGGCTGGACCGGATCTACGACGAGTTCACCCACAAGGCCGCGGCGGATCGTGGCATGGATCACGCGCAGCTCGAAGCGCTGGCCCGGGGGCGGGTCTGGACGGGCCGCGACGCGCAGGACCGGGGCCTGGTGGACCATCTGGGAGGCATGGATCTGGCCGTCGAGCGGGCCTGCCAGTTGGCCGGCCTGAAGCGTGACCGGATCCATCTGCGCAGTCAGCCGGTGCTGGGCATGCTGGAGCGGATCCGTCCGGCGGACTCCACCGAACAGCCCACGGCGGCTTCGGTGGACATGGCGTCGGTGACGGCATCCTGGACGCCGGAGGCGATGCTGCAGCAGCTGGCCAGTCGTGCCGGTCTGGGGCTGCAGGCGGGTGCCCTGGAGATCCCGCGTCTCGTGGTCCGCTGATGGCGGGCGACGTCACGATCTTTGCCCAGATGAGTGCGCTGGCGGTGCAGACCGGAGCGCTCAACCTGGGGCAGGGTTTTCCTGACGACGACGGCCCCGCCGAGGTGCTCGAGGCTGCCCAGCGGGCCATCCGCGAGGGTGTGAACCAGTATCCGCCGGGACGGGGGATGCCGGTGCTGCGGGCGGCGATCGCGGAGCATCGGCAGCGTTTCTGGGGCGAGCGGCTGGATCCGGAGACCCAGGTGCTGGTGACCGCCGGCGCCACCGAGGCGATCGCGGCGAGTCTGCTGGCCCTGGTGGGGCCGGGCGACGAGGTGCTCACCGTCGAACCCTTCTACGACGCCTATGCCGCGGTCACGCGGCTGGCCGGGGCCACCCACACCACCGTGCCGCTGCGGCTGGTGGACGGACGCTTCGTGCTGGACCACGACGAGCTGCGTGCCGCGGTGACCGGCCGCACCCGGGTGGTGCTGGTCAACAACCCGAACAATCCGACGGGTTTCCAGTGGACCCGCGAGGATCTGGCCGTGCTGGTGGAGGCCACCGAACGGGTGGGCGCCACCATCGTCAGCGACGAGGTCTATGAGCACCTGTGTTTCGATGCGGAGCATGTGCCGGTGGCCAGTCTGCCGGGTGCCTTCGAGCGGACCATCGCGATCGGTTCGGCCGGCAAGACGTTCAGCGTCACGGGGTGGAAGATCGGTTGGCTCACGGCCCCCGCAGACCTGGTAAACCGGGTGCTCGCGGTGAAGCAGTGGCTCACTTATGTGAACGGTGCTCCCTTCCAGCCGGCCGTCGCGGTGGGGCTGGGTCTGGGCGACGACTTCTTCACCGGTGCCCGGGACAGCCTGCGGGGGAGGCGGGACCTGTTGATGGCCGCCCTGACCGACGGTGGCTTCGACGTGATCCGTCCCAGCGCCGGATACTTCACCGTCGCGGATGCGGCGCCGCTGGGCATCACCGACGCGAACCGGGCCTGCCGGGAGCTGGCGCACCAGGTGGGCGTGGTCGGCATTCCCTTCCCGGCCTTCTGCCACCCCGACTCGTCGATGGGGCGCAGCTGGATCCGATTTGCCCACTGCAAGGACGAACGCACCCTGACCGAGGCGGCTGGACGGCTGGCCGCAATGCCACACCCCGCCTGAACCGCCCGTGACGAGGCTCGTTAGATTCGGGTCATGCGAATTGGAGTTCCACGAGAATCCAAGCCCGGGGAGAACCGGGCCGCGGCAACCCCGAGGACAGTCCAGGACCTGATCAAGCTCGGCTACGACGTCGTCGTCGAGCACGGTGCGGGCGAACGTTCCAGCGCCACTGATGCCGCCTTCGAGGCGGCGGGTGCGCAGGCAGTCGACGCCCAGACGGTCTGGACCAGTGACCTCGTGCTGGCCGTGAACGAGCCCGACGAGTCCCAACTCTCGATGATGCGGCCGGGCGCCACCCTGGTCACCTTCCTCTTCCCGCGCCAGAATCCCCAGCTGGTGGAACGACTGGCCCAGCAGGGCATCACGGCGATGAGCATGGACATGGTGCCGCGCACCAGCCGGGCGCAGGCGCTGGATGCGCTCAGCTCGATGGCGAACATCTCCGGCTATCGCGCCGTGGTGGAGGCCTCGCACAGTTTCGGCCGCTTCTTCACCGGTCAGGTGACGGCGGCGGGCAAGGTGCCACCGGCCAAGGTCCTGGTGGCCGGCACGGGCGTCGCGGGTCTGGCGGCGATCGGTGCGGCGAATGCGATGGGTGCGATCGTCCGCGCCACCGACGTGCGTCCCGAGACGGCCGAGCAGGTGGAGAGCATGGGAGCGACCTTCCTGCACGTGAAGGGTGCCTCGCAGGAGGTCAGCACCGATGGCTACGCCAAGGAGGTGGGCGACGACTTCGCCGCCCGCGCCGCGGAGCTGTATGCGGAGCAGGCCAAGGACTGCGACATCATCATCACGACGGCCGCGATCCCGGGCCGCCCCTCCCCGAGGCTGATCACCGCCGAGATGGTCTCGACGATGAAGGATGGTTCGGTCATCGTGGACCTGGCCGCTCAGGGCGGTGGCAACTGCGAACTGACCCGGCCCGGCGAGAAGTACGTCACGGACAATGGCGTCACGATCATCGGCTACACGGATCTGGCGAGCCGACTGCCCGGCCAGAGCTCGCAGCTCTACGGCACCAATCTGGTGAACGCGTTGAAGCTGATGACGCCGGAGAAGGACGGCCAGCTGGTGGTCGACTTCGACGACGAGGTGGTGCGCACCATGACGGTGGTGCGCAATGGCGAGGTGACCTTCCCGCCGCCCCCCATCCAGGTCTCGGCCGCCCCGGCAGCCGCACCGGCGGCCGCGCCGGCGCCGGCCGTGCCCGATCCGGTGAAGGCCCCCAAGCCGTGGTGGCGTCCGGTGCTCGACGTTGGCCTCTGGTCCGTGCTGCTGATCGCTTTGCTGACGGTGGCACCGACGCACTTCGTGGAGCTCTTCGGCATCTTCGCGCTGGCCGTGGTGGTGGGCTACTACGTGGTCTGGAATGTCACCCATGCCTTGCACACCCCGCTGATGAGCGTCACGAATGCGGTCAGCGGCATCATCATCGTCGGAGCCATCACCCAGCTGGGCAGTGACAACTGGGCGGTCAAGATCATGAGCTTCATCGCCGTGCTGATCGCCAGCATCAACATCTTCGGCGGTTTCACCGTCACCCATCGCATGCTCCAGATGTTCCGGAAGGAGGCCTGACATGCTGCAGAACTTCGTCACGGCGACCTATATCGTCTCCGGCCTGCTGTTCATCCTCGCCCTGCAGGGACTCAGCAAGCACGAGACGGCCAGGCGCGGCAATGCCTTCGGCGTGCTGGGCATGATCCTGGCCCTGGTGGCCACCAATTTCTCCATGGGCTGGACGGACCTGAAGGGCGACGGGGCAGACCTGGCGGCCGTCGGGTTGCTGCTGCTGGCCGTCGTGATCGGCGGTGCCATCGGTGTGCAGCGCGCGCTCAAGGTGGAGATGACCGGCATGCCGGAGCTGATCGCCCTGCTGCACTCCTTCGTGGGTGCCGCCGCGGTGCTGGTGGGTTTCAACTCCTATCTGGATGCGCCGCACTCCAATGCCTTCCACCTCACCGAGGTGGCGCTGGGCATCTTCATCGGCGCGGTCACCCTCACCGGCTCGGTCGTCGCGTGGGGCAAGCTGAACGGCAAGATCGCCTCCAAGCCGTTGGCCCTGCCCGGCCGCAACTGGCTCAACCTGGCGGCGCTGGTGGCCATCATCGTGATGACGGTGTGGTTCGTGCAGGCACCGGCATTGTTGCCCCTGCTGCTCATCACCGTCGTCTCGCTGCTGCTCGGCATCCATCTGGTGGCCTCGATCGGCGGCGCGGACATGCCCGTGGTGATCTCCATGCTGAACTCCTACTCCGGCTGGGCGGCGGCCTTCAGCGGCTTCATGCTGGGCATGACCGTGCTCATCATCACCGGTGCGCTGGTGGGGGCCTCGGGCGCGATCCTGAGCTACATCATGTGCAAGGCGATGAATCGTTCCTTCATCTCCGTGATCCTGGGCGGCTTCGGTGACTCCGTGGCGGCCGGCCCGGCGGTGGAGGGCGAGCACACCGAGTGGAGCGTCGCCGAGGTGGCGCAGGCCCTGTCCGAGGCCAGGAGCGTCATCATCGCGCCCGGCTACGGCATGGCCGTCGCGCAGGCGCAGTACCCGGTGGCGGAGCTCACCAAGGCCTTGGAGGCCAATGGTGCCCAGGTCCGCTTCGCGATCCATCCCGTCGCGGGCCGTCTGCCGGGGCACATGAACGTGCTGCTGGCCGAGGCGCACGTCCCCTACGACATCGTGCTGGAGATGGACGAGATCAACGATGACTTCCCTGACACCGACGTGGTGCTGGTGATCGGGGCCAATGACACGGTCAACCCCGCGGCGATGGAGCCGGGTCTGCCGATCAGCGGCATGCCGGTGCTGCACGTATGGGATGCCCGACGGGTGGTGGTCTTCAAGCGTTCCATGAGCGCGGGCTACGCCGGCGTGCAGAATCCGCTCTTCTTCCGGGAGAACACGTCGATGTGCTTCGGCGACGCGAAGGCGAGTGTGCAGGCGATCCTGGCGGCGCTGCCCTCGGGGGAGCGCGCAGCGATCGGCAGTTGATCCAGGTTCGTACTCTCCGGCCCTCGCTCCCTGCGGAGCGAGGGCCGGTTCTGTCGGTGGCGGCTCCTAGGGTGGAGCCATGACCCAGGACCTGCCCCCGCTGCCCGACGAGCCGCCGGTTGACCCGTGGGACGTGCCACCCGACGACGAGTGGTTGCCCCCGCACGCCGAGCCTGTTGAGGCATCGCCCCTGCTGGCCGAGCTCGCCGAGGCCCCCGTGGCCGATCAGGCTCTCACGGTGCTGAGGAGGCTGGTTGGGCGGGATGACGTCTCCTTCCATCCGGGGCAGCTGGAGGCGGTGCTGGCCCTGGTGGAGCAGCGCCAGCGCGCACTCGTGGTGCAGCGCACGGGGTGGGGAAAGTCGGCGGTCTACTTCGTCGCGACGGCCTTGCGGCGGGGGCAGGGAGCTGGCCCCACCGTGATCGTCTCGCCCCTGCTCGCCCTGATGCGGGACCAGATCGGGGCCGCCGAGCGGGCCGGTGTGCGTGCAGTCACCATGAACTCGGCCAATGCCACGGACTGGCGGGAGGTCTCGGGGGCGTTGGCGCGTGACGAGGTGGACGTGCTGCTGATCAGTCCGGAGCGGCTGAACAACCCGTCCTTCCGCGCGGAGCAGCTGCCTGACCTGGCCGCCCGCTGCGGTCTGTTGGTGGTGGACGAGGCGCACTGCATCTCTGACTGGGGTCACGACTTCCGTCCCGACTACCGGCGCATCAAGGACCTTCTGCTGGAGTTGCCGCAGGGCACCCCGGTGCTGGCGACGACGGCGACGGCCAATGAGCGGGTGGTGGCGGACGTGGCCGAGCAGTTGGGCGCCGGTGGGCACCAGGTGCTCACCATTCGAGGCCCGCTGTCGCGGGAGTCGCTGCGGCTCGGCGTGCTGCAGCTGCCCCATGCCGAGGCGCAGCTCGCCTGGTTGTCGGCCCATCTGGACGACTTCACGGGCTCGGGCATCATCTACACGCTGACCATTTCCGCAGCCGAGGACGTGGCCCGTGCCCTGCAGGAGGCGGGCTTCGCGGTGAAGGCCTACACGGGCCGTACGGACACGGCTGAGCGTGAACAGCTGGAGAACCAGTTGCGCGCCAATGAGCTGAAGGCACTGGTGGCCACGTCGGCGCTCGGCATGGGCTTCGACAAGCCCGATCTGGGATTCGTCATCCATCTGGGGGCACCGAGCTCTCCGGTGGCCTACTACCAGCATGTGGGTCGGGCCGGTCGTGGCGCCGTCAACGCCGATGTGCTGCTCCTGCCCACCGCGGCGGACAAGGACATCTGGCACTACTTCGCCACCGCGTCGATGCCCGACGAGCAGAAGGCACAGGCAGTCATCGAGGTCCTGCAGGGCGCCGGCAAGCCGCTCTCGACGGCGGCCCTGGAGACCCTGGTGGACCTGCGTCGCACCCGGATGGAACTGCTGCTGAAGGTGCTCGACGTCGACGGTGCCGTCCAGCGGGTGAAGGGTGGTTGGACGGCGACGGGGCGGCCCTGGGTCTACGACGCCGAACGCTATTCCCGGGTGGCCCAGGCGCGGGAGCGTGAGCAGCAGATGATGCTGGACTATCAGAAGGGGGAGCGCTGCAGGATGGCCTTCCTCACGTCGGCACTGGACGATCCGGAGGCGCGCGACTGTGGCCGGTGTGATGTCTGCGCGGGGCCCTGGTATGACGCTTCGCTCCCGGACGGGGCAGTCCAGGCGGCTCGGTCCGTGCTGGACCGGCCCGGAGTCCTGGTGGAACCGCGTGGCATGTGGCCCACCGGCATGGACCGGCTCGGTGTGCCGCTGAAGGGCAAGATCAAGAACGGGCCGGACATGGGGCGGGCGCTGGCTCGCCTGACTGATCTGGGGATGGGACAGAGGTTGCGTGCGCTGCTGGCCCAACCGGATGCGCCGGTGCCCGATGACGTCCTGAAGGCCTGCATCCCGGTGCTGCGGGAGTGGGACTGGGCGGCGCGTCCGGTTGCGGTGGCGCATGTGCCGTCGCGGACCAGGCCCGAACTGGTCTCGTCGCTGGCCACCGGTCTGGCCCGTCTGGGCCGGATGACTGATCTTGGTGCGCTGGCCCTGGCTGATGGTGGCCCGACGGGGGAGCCCGGCGGCAATTCGGCCTTCCGCCTGGCCGGTGTGTACGGCCGGATCGTCGTCGACGAGTACCTCACCCGGCAGCTCGCCCAGGTGCAGGGTCCGGTCTTGCTGGTGGACGATCTGGTGGACTCCCGCTGGACCATGACGGTGGCCGCGGCAGCCCTGCGTGATGCGGGCGCACCCGCGGTGCTGCCGTTCGCATTGGCCCTGCAGGGGTGAATCGCTGCGAGATTCTGGATTCTGCCGCTTGTCAGAGCCATGCCGGATGATAGAATAGAACAAAGATTCGACAATGGTGGTCTGGGGATGGGGGTGGAGATGCAGGAGATCGCGCAGCCGGTGAACCCGGGAGCTGTGGAGGATCAGGGGGCCGTGGCCAACTTGTCCTCGGCGCAGACTGTCGACGCGCTGCTGTCCGCCCGTCGTCGGGCGTGGCAGGCGGAGGCGGAGCAGTTCCTGCTGGCCGCGCACTTTGCGGACCTGCACGCCGTCGCGGCCGATGATGGGGAGGTGGTCTTCGGCGAGCGGATGATCCGTCTGGGTGGCGACGGCACGCCCGATGTTGCGGAGTTCGCCTCCCTGGAGATCGCTGCCGCGCTGACCATCACTCGTGAGTCGGCGGAGATGATGATCGGCGACGCGCTGGCGCTGCGGCATCGGCTGCCCCTGCTGTGGCAGCGCCTGCACGACGGCGACCTGCGCGTGGGGCTGGCCCGCGTGCTGGTGATGAAGTCCCGGTCCCTGCCGCTACGCGCGGCGCTCGAGCTGGACCGTCGGATCGCACCGCTGGTGGGTGGGACGAGTCCGGGGCGTCTGGTGCGGATCGCCGAGGGGCACATCCTGGAGCTCACACCATCTGACGAGGCCCGCAGCAACCATGAGCGCGCGATGGCCCATCGGGGCGTGTGGTTCGGCGAGTCCGAGGATGGCGTCGCCCCCATGCAGGGTCGGCTGGCCGCGGCCGATGCCGTCTTCCTCGATGCGCAGCTCGATCGGGTCGCCTCCATCCTGGCGCAGGGCGGCCACGTTGAGTCGACGGATGGTCGACGAGCCACCGCACTGGGCATCCTGGCCTCGCCAGCCCGCGCCCTGCAGCTGATCCAGGCCTCGCTGCTGGACGAGGCCGACGACCCTGAACTGCCCCTTGACGCCCACCTGTCAGACGACGCCCACCTGTCAGAGGAAGCCGGCTGCCCTGCTGTCGGCCAGCGGGGGCACACCTGTGGCTCGGTCACGGTCGATCCCGAGCTCCTGCTGCCTCGATCCACCGTCGTGGTTCACCTGGCCGAGGCGGCACTGGCCGAGCTGGACGGTGTGGCCCGGATCGAGCGCAGCGGCCCCGTCCTGGTGGACTGGCTGTCCGAACTGCTCGGCCATTCTCGGGTGACGTTGAAGCCCGTCGTTGATCCGGCCACCGTCACGGCCAGCGACCGGTACGAGATCAGCCACCGCATGCGGCAGGTGGTCATCGCTCGCAACCCCGTCGAAGTCTTCCCGGGCTCCAAGAAATGGGCCCAGGACTGCGACCTTGACCACACCGATCCGTGGCGACCGCCCCCAGCGTCCCCTGTCGGGCCGGAACCCCCTGTCGGGCCGGAACCCCCTGTCGAGTCGGAGCCCGCCGCTCCACCGGCCACCCGGGCCGACAACCTGGGGCCTCTGTCCCGAACGGTGCACCGGGCCAAGACCCACGGCGGTTGGCAACTGCGACAACTGTTTCCCGGCATCTTCCTCTGGCGATCGCCCGACGGCTTCGTCTATCTGGTCACACCCTCACGCTCCTGGATGATCCACAACCCCGTGACCCCTGCCTGACGGCGGGTGGTTCCGGGGTGCTGGGGCGTGGCACGCTGGAGGCGTGAGCTTCGATGATCTCCCCACTGGCGAGTACGCCTTCCCCGGACCGCTGCGAGACCGGCTGGTGGCCGCCATCCTCTCCGGTGAGAAGACCGCCACCGCCTGGCTGGCCGAGGAGGCCGAGCGTTTCGACGACGAACCGACGTTGCCCGGCCACCGGGAAGTCGTCGTCGACTCGCAGCGTGAGCCCGTGTGCGTCACCGAGGTGACCGAGGTGCGCGAGGTGCGGTTGGCCGAAGTCGACGACGCCCACGCGCGGGCAGAAGGTGAGGGTCATGCCGACGCCGCTGCGTGGCGTGAAGCCCACGAACGCTTCTGGAGCTCGCCCGAGTTCCTGGAGGCCATCGGGGATCCGCCCATCCAGTTGGACGACGACACTCCCGTCGTCTGCTGCAGGTTCACCGTGATCCACCGCTTCTGAGAATGAACCGACCATCCGTCGAGCGCCCGTGACAGGGTGCCTCGACGGATGGTCGGTGCCGGGTGGACGAGCCCTCCAGCTCAGACCGAAGGAGCGGCCGGCGGCGCCCACTGCGGATCGCGGCCGAGGAAGGCCATCAGCTTCTGCTCGCTCGACGCATCGTCGGCCACCGGCTGCTGCTCACCGAACTGGCCGGAGGAGCGGATCATCTCCTCCTGCGCCTTCATGCCCTCGTACATCTCGTGGCAGGCGGCCTGGTCCAGACCGGAGGCCTGTCCGGTGGCAGTGGCCAGATCCCAGGTGTGCATGAAGACGTCGGGCACGTAGAAGGTCGCGATGGCGTCCAGTAGCGGCATGCCGTCGAACATCTCGGCGGGCATCGTCAGCTTCTCGATGCCGGCATTGTCCAGCAGTGTGGTCATCTGCTCGGTGTGCTTGCGCCAGGCCTCGGCGGGATCGACGTCGACCGACGGAATCTCTGCGAAGGTGATTCCCTCCACCTGGCCGAACATTCCACGCGACCAGTCGACGAGGTGGCGCACGATGTCGCGGGCGGACCACTCGACAACGGGGGTGGGAACGTCCCAGTCGGAGACATTCTGGACCTTCTGGGAGAAGGTGGCGGCGGTGCTGGTGTGGCGGGCCGCCAGCTCGGTGCGATCTGTGCTCATGCTGCAAGTGTGCCGCACGGTTGGCGTGGTCGGTTGTCTTCTCCGCAGGCGGGCACCACCATGGTCAGGTGCTGGACGCCGACTACGACCTGCTGGCCTGTGGCCTATTCTTCAATGACCTTGGCTTCTCCGGGCTGCCGACGGGTGGCCCGGTGGCCGGTCGTGAGCTGCGCACCGGCCCCTATGAGCAGAGTCCTGGCGGCATCGCCAATTCGTCCATCGCGGCCGCCCGTCTGGGATTGGACACCTGCATGGTCACCGACTGCGGCAACGACCCGATGACCACCGGCGCGCTGGCGGCACTGGCGGAGGAGGGCATCGACACCTGCCACGTGCTGGTGCACGACGGCTGGCAGACCCCGCTCACCGTGATCCTCAACTACGACGGGGACCGTGCGATGGTGACCAGCGAGACCGCCCACCCCGGTCCGTGCGTGATGCGCGCCCGGCAGGCCCCATCGGCGCGGGTGGCGATCACGCACCTCCAGCCCTTCCCGATGCCGTGGCTGGCGGCCGCCGCGGCCAGCGGCACCCAGGTGATCGGCGACATTGGCTGGGACGAGACGGGCCGCTGGGACCTGGCCGAACTGCCGGATCTGCAGCACTGCACCGTCTTCACGCCCAATGAACTCGAATCGGTCCGCTACACCGGCACCGAAACCCCCGCCGACGCCGTGCACGCCCTGGCGGAGATCGTGCCGCTCCCAGTGGTGACGCTGGGTCCGCGTGGCTGCATCGCCGTCGACGCCCGCACCGGCGAGCAGGCCCGCGTCCCGGCCCTGCGCGTCGACGTGGTGGACACGGGAGGCGCCGGTGACGTCTTCTCCGCCGGACTGGCCGCCACCCTGACCAGCGGCTGGCCCCTGGCCGACAAACTGCGCTTCGCCACCCTGGTCAGCACGGTCACCGTCTCCCGGCTGGGCGGCGCGACGACGGCTCCCAGCATCCGCGAGATGCAACGGTGGGTGCGCGCGATGGAGCCCGACGAGCAGCGCGAGTACGGCTTCGTGCTGGACCTGCCCGCCAGCCTGGTGGGTGGCGCGGCATGAACCTGACCCACGACGAGGCCCGCCGCCGCGGCAGTCTGCTGCGGGTCCGGGAGGTTCGGATCAGCCTGGATCTCACCTCACCCGACGCCTTCACCGGCAGCACCACCATCACGGTCGACTGCCAGGAACCAGGCGCGGAGACCTTCGTCGACTTCGCCGGCACCAGCCTCGACGAACTGGTCCTCAACGGGGACGTGGTCGCGGATCCCCAGTGGGACGGCCGCCGCATCCACCTGCCGGGCCTGCTGGCGCACAACACCATCACCGTCCGCGGCACCATGGCCTGGTCCAGCGACGGCGAGGGCCTGCACCGCAGCGTCGATCCGGCCGACGGCACGGCCCACGTCTACGCGATGAGCTTCCTGGACGCCGCCCCGCGCTGGTTCGCCTGCTTCGACCAGCCCGATCTGAAGGCCAGCCACCAGCTGGACGTGCTGGCCCCCGAGGGCTGGTTGGTGCGCGGCAACACCCGCACCGAGCAGGAAGCCGACGGCCACTGGCATTCCCTCCCGAGCCAGCCGATCTCCAGCTACCTCGTCACCCTGGTGGCCGGCCCGTGGGTGGAATTGACCCGCACCCACCACGGCGCGAGTGGCCCGATGACCTTGGGTCTGCTGGCCCGTCCTGCGCTGGCGGACGAACTGCACCGCGACGCCGATGACCTCTTCCAGGTCACCGCGCAGAGCCTTGCAGCCTACGAGGAGCTCTTCGGCATCCCGTACGCCTTCGGCGACTACCTGCAGGTCTTCGCGCCCGACTTCAACGCCGGCGCCATGGAGAATCCGGGCTGCGTCGTGCTGCGGGAACAATTCCTGCACCGCGGCGGGGCCACCGATGCGCAGCGCGCCAGCCGCGCCGGCACCATCGCGCATGAGCTGGCGCACCAGTGGTTCGGGGACCTGGTCACCATGCGCTGGTGGGATGACCTGTGGCTCAATGAATCCTTCGCCGAATACCTGGGCCATCGGATCTGCACCGAGCACACCCGTTACCCCTTGTGGGCGGAGTTCGGGCTGCGACGCAAGACCTGGGGCCTGACGGCCGACCAGGGGCCCAACACGCACCCCGTCGCGGGCAATGGGGCCGCCGACACCGCGGCGGCCCTGGCCAATTTCGACGGCATCAGCTACGCAAAGGGGGCGGCGGTGCTGCGGCAGCTGGCCACCTGGATGGGCGACGACGCCTTCTTCGCGGGCCTGCGGACCCACATCCGGCGGCATGCACTGGGCAATGCGTCGATGGCCGAACTGGTTGATGCCTGGCGGGCCCAGGGCGTCGACGGGCTGGATGACTGGCTGGACCTGTGGCTGGGCACCAGCGGCGTAGACCGGCTGGCCGTGGTGCAGGAAGGTGGGGACCTGGCGTTGACCCGACGCACCCCGCACCAGTCCCGGCCCCGGCCACACGCCCTGCGCGTGGCCGTGCACGCACCCGACGGGATGCTGCGCGACCAGACGCAACTCTCGGTGACCGAGGATCACACCCCGCTGCCCCTGGCCGCCGAACCCGGTGACCTGGTGCTGCCCGACGCCGACGACACCGCCTGGGCACTGACCTCTGGGCACGTCGTCGACGGTGTCCTCACCGACTTCCCGCTGGCCAACCTGCCCACCTGCGCCCGCGTTGCGCTGGTGGGAAGCCTCCAGATGCACCTGCACGACGCCTGCGTGGCCCCAGCCGCGCTGCTCGGCATGCTGCTGCGCGCCCTGCCCGGCGAGTCCGATGACACCCTGCTCGACGCCGAACTCGATCTCGCGTTGGACTGCGTTGGAGGCTGGAGCCGCCCCGAGCACCGCACCGGGCGCCGAGCGGAGCTGGCCCACACCTGCCAGCTCATGCTGGCGAGCACCGCGCCCAGCTCCGACCGGTACTTGGTGCTGCAGCGGGCACTGGTGGCGAGCAGCGACGACCAAGACGTCATCCGCGGACTCCTCGACGACCAAACCGGTCGCCCGCTGGGTGCCGAGGAACGCTGGTTGGCGGTGCGTCGGCTCGTCACGCTGGGTGCCGATCCCGGGATCATCGACGCCGAACTGGCGCGCGACCCCTCGAGCCAGGGGCAGCTGAAATCGCTGACCGCCCGTGCCGCCATCCCCGATGCCGACCACAAGCGCGCCATGCTGCACCGCGTCCTGCACGACGACGCGTCGGCCTACGAGATCTCCGCCATTGCACGCGGCCTCTTCCTGCCGGAACAGCACGAGCTGGTGGCACCCCTGGCCGTCGACTGGTTCGCCGGCATCAATGCCACCGCCGCCATCCGGCAGGGCTGGGGCCTGACGGGAACCATCCGCGCCGGTTTCCCGACGGGATTCGCCGACGACCAGGTGCGCGATGCTGCCCGGAAGGCCATCGCACAGGACGGGATTGATCCCCAGGTCCTGCGCGCCCTGTCCGATGGCTTCGACGTGTTGGTGCGCCAGGCCGTCAGCTGGCAGCAGGTCGACTCCTGAAGGGGCCCTGAAGCACTGGCCGGCTCGGCCTAGAATGAGTACCTCTCGGTGCGTGAAGGTCCGCGCCGCCTCCAGGTCTAGGAGACCATCTGTGACTTCCGAGCAGCCGAAGCGCTCCGGCGCCAAGTGGGCACTCGTCGGCGTGGGAACGCTGGCCGTCCTGGCCGGTGGCACCTATGCCGCGGGCTACGCCATGGCTGGTGACAAGCTGCCCCGCAACAGCACGGTTCGGGGAGTCCCCGTCGGCGGCATGCCCTCCGACGAGGCCATCAATGCCCTGAAGAAGGCGGTGGCCCCTGCAGCAGAGGCGCCGATCACGCTGAGCGCCGGCAAGCAGAAGGCGACCGTCACCCCGCCCACGGCCGGACTGGTGGTGGACTACGCGGGCACCATCGAGCAGGCCGGTGCCGGCAAGTCGCTGCACCCCGCCCACATCTGGAATGTGCTCAGCGGCGGCGGCGAGATGAAGTTGAAGACGTCGGTCGACGAGGCGGCGCTCACCTCCGCCCTGAAGGGGCAGGCCCAGAACTTCACCGTCAAGCCCGCCGACGCCACCGTCTCGCTGGACCGGGACAAGGTCACCGTCAAGGACGGGGTGGTGGGCACCGAACTCGACGTCGACGCCGCGGCCAAGGCCGTTCGTTCCGCGTGGATGAAGGAGCAGCAGCTCGAGGCGCCGCTGACGAAGAGCGAACCGGCGATCACCACCGCGAAGGCGAAGGCCTTCGTCAAGGAGCAGATCACCCCACGCGTCAGCGCTCCGATCATCGTGGACCTGGGCAAGGGGAAGGTGGAGCTCACCGGCCCCGGCATCGGGGAGTTGACCAAGATCCAGGCCAAGGACGGCATGCTCACCGCCACCAGCGACATGGACAAGCTCTACAAGGCGGCCGTGCGCAAGGCCGAACCGATCGGCTTCGACGAGCCGCAGGACGCCAAGTGGCAGCTGAAGGACGGCAAGCCCGTCGTGGTGCCTGGCAAGCCCGGCATGTCGATCGACCGGAAGGCCTTCGACAAGGCCGTCGGGGAGGCCCTGACCAAGACCGGCGCGCAGCGCACCGTCACGGTGCCCGTGACCACCAAGCAGCCGGAGGTCACCACCGAGCAGGCCCAGAAGGCCAAGGTGTCCGAGGTGACCGGTGAGTTCACCACCACCTACCCGCATGCCGACTACCGCAACACCAACCTCTCGGTGGTCGCCTCACGGATCAACAACACCTACATCGCCCCGGGGGAGACCTTCAGCCTGAACGACACCATCGGGCCGCGAACCCCCGGTTCGGGCTTCGTCGACGGGTGGGTGGTCTCCGGAGACCACCTGGTCAAGGAGAATGCCGGTGGCATCTCGCAGAGCGGCACCGCCGTGTTCAATGCGCTCTTCTTCTCTGGTCTGCAGCGCATCGAGCACCAGCCGCACACGATGTACTTCTCGCGCTACCCGGCCGGCCGTGAGGCCACCCTCTACTACGGCCACATCGACGTGAAGTTCAAGAATGACAGCCCCTATGGCGCCATCATCCAGTCCTGGGTGGACAAGTCGTCGCCGGGCGGCAAGGGTTCCATGACGGTCAAGATCTGGTCGACGAAGGTCTACGACAAGGTGACCTCCACGGAGCTGGTGAAGTCCAACTTCACCACCGGCCGCAAGCTCACCCGGTCCGGCCCCAAGTGCAACCCGCAGGCGGCGGCGCCCGGCTTCACCGTCAACTACGCCCGGCTCTTCTACAAGGGCGGTTCCGTGGTCAAGCGCGAGCCCTACTCCTGGACCTATGCGCCAACTGATGAGATCACCTGTGAGTGAGTGGTTGGACCTCGCGTCACACGTTGTAGAGTGGCTTTGCCGGGCGATGCAACCAGCCGTTTCGGCCCCAGAACCTCAGTTTTAGGAGAACCCAGTGACCTACGTCATTGCGCAGCCCTGTGTGGACGTGAAGGACCGTGCCTGCGTCGAGGAGTGCCCCGTCGACTGCATCTACGAGGGCAACCGCATGCTCTACATCCACCCTGAGGAGTGCGTGGACTGTGGTGCCTGCGAGCCCGTCTGCCCCGTCGAGGCGATCTTCTACGAGGACGACGTCCCGGCCGAGTTCAAGCAGTACTACGACGTGAACGTCGACTTCTTCGACGGCATCGGTTCGCCCGGTGGCGCCTCGAAGCTCGGCGTCATCGACAAGGACCACGAGGTGGTCAAGGCCCTGCCTCCGCAGGGCTGATGAGCACCGACACTGCCATGGAGTCGGGCAGGCGGGCGCCGCTGGCGTCGCGTCTGCCCGATTTTCCGTGGGACTCCCTTGCGGGAGCGAAGCAGAAGGCGCAGGTCCATCCCGGCGGCATCGTCGACCTCAGCGTCGGAACTCCCGTCGACCCGACTCCGCAGCTGGCGCGCGAGGCCCTGGCCGGGGCCGCCGACTGGCCCGGCTACCCGACGGTCTGGGGCACCGCGGAGCTGCGTGCCGCCATCCGTGGCTACCTGCAGGGCCGGTGGAGGAGCGTCGAGCTCGCCGACGAGAACGTGCTCCCCGTGATCGGCACCAAGGAGGCCGTCGCCTGGCTGCCCACCATGCTGGATCTGGGCGCCGACGACACCATCGTGATCCCCACCACCGCCTACCCCACCTATGAGGTGGGGGCCGCCATGGTCGGCGCCACGATCATCGCCAGTGACGATCCGGCGCAGCTGGCCCGCGACGGCATCACGCCCGCCCTGGTGTGGATCAACTCACCCGCCAACCCGCACGGCCAGGTGCTCACCGTCGACGAGCTGCGCGCCTGGGTGACCTTCTGCCGCCAGACCGGGGCGGTGCTGGCCTCCGACGAGTGTTACGGCGAATTCTGCTGGGAGGCCGAGGCCGTCAGCATCCTGGATCCTGCGGTCTGCGACGGCGAGATCAGCAACCTGCTGGTGCTGCACTCGCTGAGCAAGCGCTCGAACCTGGCCGGTTACCGGGCGGGTTTCATCGCCGGTTGTCCGACGCTGGTGATGGATCTGCTGGACGTGCGCAAGAACTTCGGCATGATGCTGCCCGGGCCGGTTCAGGCGGCGATGGCTGCCACCCTGGCCGATCACCAGCACGTCGAGGAGCAGCGCCAGCGCTACCTGTCCCGACGAGCGAGGCTGCGTCCCGCGTTGGAGGCGGCCGGTTTCACCATCGACCACTCGGAGGCCTCGCTCTACCTGTGGGCGACGCGGGGCGAGGACTGCCGCGTCACCGTCGACTGGCTGGCCGAGCGCGGCATCCTGGCCGCCCCCGGCGACTTCTACGGCAAGGCCGGCACCCGGCACGTCCGGATTGCGCTGACAGCCACCGACGAGCGGATCGACGCGGCCGTGGAGCGCCTCAAGGGCTGATCACTCGGGGGACATGTCGTCCAGACCCAGCCGCTGGGCCTCGAGAACGGTCGACAACCTGCTGGTGGTGCCCAGTTTGCGCATCGCGGACGTGAGGTGTCGCTTCGCGGTCGACAGACTGACATACATCGTCTCGGCGATCTGCGCATTGGACAGTCCCCGGCACAGCAGGTTCAGCGTCCTGCGTTCCTCGGCGGTCAGGTCTGGGCGCACACCATCCGGCACCTGCGGGAAGAGGCTGCGAAAGGGCGCCTCTGATACCACGGCAAGTCCGCGGTGGACAGCGCGCACGGCATCGACGAGCGCTCCGGGCGACACGCTCTTGAGGACATATCCGGCAGCCCCTGCCTGCAAGGCGGCCGTGGTGCTCAGATCGCTGAGCGCGGTGATCAGCAGCACCTTGGTGGGAAGATGCTGCTCCGCCACCCAGCGCGCGGCCTCGATACCGCTGAGCGCGGGCATGTTGATGTCGGAGAGCAGGACGTCCGGGGAGTCTCGCATGACGGCGTCCAGTGCAGAGGTGGCATCGGCATGGACGGACACGACCGAGATCCCCGGGGCGTGGTTGAGGTAGGTGGCCAAGGTCTGGCGGGCCAGGGGATCGTCGTCGCAGATCACGACGCGAATGGCTGCGCTGGTCATCGCTGCAGCCTGGACATCCGGGCTTGGTCACAGTCCCTGATGGCTGCCAGATAGGACAGACCCCACTCACGGTCGGCCTGTGGATCGTCAAGCACGGGGATCGAGGCTCGTTGGTCCAGCGTGACGGGACAGCCGGCACCGACGCTTGTGCGGAGGTCGTTGAGGGCAGCGAATCGGTCAAACTGCTTGGTGGACCCGAAGGAGCGGTTGTGGTCGAGCGAGACCACTGCGAGGCCTCGTGGTGGCGTGCCGATCACCGTGGCCACCTTGTCCGCGAAACCGGCGTCATTGGCGAGCAGGACCAGGCCGGGGAGGGACTGCTTGAAGGGCGAGCCCGCGTAGACCTCAGCCACCATGGCATGGCCTGCCGGGAGATAGGCGGCGTCGACAGGACGGGCACACACCCGAGGGAAGTCACCCGTGCACGCGCTGTATTCGCGCAGGTCATAGGTGGGTGCCGTGTACCTGGCGACGAGCAGGCCCGTCGGCATCAGGAGGAACTGCAGCACGTAGACCCCCAGCGCCACGAGGGGCGTGACCCAGCGAGCCCGCAGGGTGAAGCCGACCATGGAGGCAACCAGACACGTGGCGGCGAGGACGGTGTAGTACGGCACGAGAGTGCCGGCATTCGGGACAGTTGCCCAGGTCTCTGCCACGCCCACGCCGATTCGTGCATTGGAGACGAGCGTGGCCGTGACGCACAGCGCGAGGATCATGGCGTGACCAGTGACCAGCGCGAGCAGTCCGTAGCGGGCAAAGGACCACCAGCGCGCCGGGACGCCGCGCGCTGCGATGACGTCGAACTGCGCCGTTCCGCTCCGCCACCGGGTCTGGCCCGCCCACGCGCCAATGGCGGCGCTGACAGGCACCATGGCGAGCCATTCTCCTGTGATGGCGTGGGGAATGAGCGCTCCGAGGTCCCCGGCCCATCTGCTGCTGGTGCTGAACAGCTTCACCGTGCCGATGATTCCGAGCAACGCGATGATGGGCAGCGTCGAGGCCTGGCCGGACCGACCCTGCTGGAAGCGCTGGGCGAGTGAACCACGTCGGGCTTGGCGCGATGAGGCGCTGACGGACGCGAGGTAGCGGGCCGTTCCCACGGCGTAGATTGTCAAGGCCGTGGGCCAGCTGAGGTCAACCAGGCCATCGGGGGTGCTCACACCGCCCGGCTGCCTCGGGAATCCCCAGATGGTCTCCGCGACGGTGGGGTGCCCGCCCCAGCTGTAGAAGGCGGTGAGCAGGATCAGGACGATGAACGGGACCCATGCCGAGCGGCCACGCGTGGCCGAGTGCCCCAGAAGCAACAGGCCAACGAAGCCCAGCACATTGCGAATCGCGGCCGCGGCACCGAATTCCGTGGGAGCAGACAGGACCGGGAGGCTCGTGGCGAGTATCGCCATGACCGTCACGGCGGACAGCAGGATGGTCCTGCGGCGAACGGGCGAGTAGGCGGCAACGCGTTCCAGCGCGGACTCTGGACGCAGCGAGATTCCGAGGCTGGCGACGACGACCACGGGCGCCCAGTAGCTGACGTTGGCACGGCATTCCGGGTCTTGACAGTCAGCCATCCGGGTCAGGGCCCCGAAACCGACATGGACGACAAGTAGTCCCAGCAGAGCGCAGACGAGCCCGACATGGACCTTCTGGTACCGGAGCCACAGGGCCTCGCCTGAGGTGAGGTGTCGCGTGCTCATGGGGTCACCAGGGCGAGATAGCGCTGCTCGAAGGCCTTGAGGTCATGGGGTGGTGCGAAGTCCGGACCGTGGTGGAGGATTCGTCCGTGCGCCAGTACGGTGACGGTGTCAGCCGTGTCGAGGACATCCTCAACGATGTGCGTGGAGACCAGTACGACGGCCTCGCGCGCCGCTTCTTGCAGCACCTCGGCCAGCAGGGATCGCTGGGCGATGTCGAGACCAGCCGACGGTTCGTCGAGCACCAGGAGGCGTGGCTGTCCGGTCAGCGTTGCCGCGATACCGACACGGCGTCGCTGGCCGCCGGAGAGTTCCGCAAGCTGCTTGTCCCGTAGTTCAGTCAGCCGGGCACACTCCAGAACCCGATCCACTTCGGTGTTCGTGGCCTGTCGGGGAACCTTGCGTAGCCAGCACATGTAGCGCACGAAGTCCGCAACGTTGAAGCGAGACTTCTCGGGGAGGTTCTCCTGGGGCAGGAAGCTCGTGTGCAGGCGACGCTCGGCAATGCGGGACTGGCCATCCAGACGGATGGTCCCTGAGGAGGGACGCCTGAGGGTTGAAACCACGGACATCAGCGATGACTTTCCTGCACCATTGGGGCCAATCAGCGCGTGCAGTCCAGTGTCGAGTGCCAGTGATATGTCCTGACAGGCGACGGTGCTGCCGTACGCGACGGTCACGCGGTCGATCTCCAACACGAGAGCCTCCTGATCTGCATGCTTTCGAGCCGTTGGTCCTTTCTAGCGTCTTTTCGTAGACCCTGTGCGCTCTTGGGCCGCCAGGGCCAAGACTTGGGCCAAAGAGCTCACGTCTGCCGCTGTAGCCGTCCACCGCTCGAGGGCATCTCTTAATTTCGTCGGTGTCTCCCCGAGAGTCGGATTGGATGACGGAAAGGAAGAGCAATGAAGTCCATCAAGAAGATCGTGGCTGCAACGGGCGCCATGCTCGCTGCCAGCAGTGCGCTGCTGCTGTCCAGCCCCGCCACTGCCGAGGCGCTGCCGACGGGCTGCTCCGTGACCGGTACCTCCGACGGGAAGTTCGTCGCCAAGTGCACGTCAGGTACCGGGGAGTTCCGGCTCCGGGTCATCTGCAACAACGCCCCCGACCGGACCAGCAGCTGGATCAGTACGCCGGGCAGCACCGCCATGGGTTGCCTGGTCGGCCGAGCCGAGGCGGCCACTCTCGAGACTCGCAACTGATTCGACGAACGCGGTCTCACCCGCCGAGGCTGTGGCTCGGGCCTCGCAGGTCCCGGGTCACAGCCTCAGCAGCGGAGATGTGGCGCGCAGGGTCCACGTCGTCTCGTGCAGACCGGCTTCGAGGCTTCCCCCCAAGCCCTGCAGGCGCTGCTTCATCGCCTTCAGGCCCAGAGGGTTGTGATTCAACCGAGTGGTGTGCGCAGTGGCTTGGTTCAGTACGACCAGGCTGACGGATTCATGGGTGACTTCCACGAGTAGCGCCACTGGTTTGGTGCGGTCCGCGTGCTTCTCCACATTATTGATTGCTTCCTGCAGCACGTGGGAAAAACACTGGGCGGTGGTGGCGTCCACCGTGCTCCAGTCGCCGTCAAGATCCACGTTGACCTGAAATCCCAATCGCTCCAGATAGTTGGCTCTTGAGGCAATGAGCGTGGGGAATGGTGAGGTGCTCGTCGGCTCCCGAAAGGGTTCCTGTTGAGCGGAGATCAACAGGTCCAGCGTGGAACGCAAGGTGGTGCTCCCCCTGCGGGAGCTCGCGGCGATGGTCTCGAGGTCCGCTGCCGAGAGATGACCGTCCAGCTGCGCTCGCTGACTCGTCATGGCGATCACGGCGAGGTCATGGGCGACAGTGTCATGGAGTTGGCGAGCCAGTGCTCGACGCTGTTCGAGCAACTCCGCGGCACGTCTGGAGGCAGCGGCGGAAGCAGTGGCATGGATGAGGTGCCCCGCAAGCCCGGCAAGGACCAGGAGCACCAACCATGCCAGCGAGTAGCTGAGCAATGAACTGGTGTTGGTCACCTCACGACTTGTCTTGCCGGTGGCCACCACAAGGGCGACGACGGCCCATCCACAGGCCCGCAGGGAGCGGCCCCGCCGGGCGAAACTGAAGGTTGGTATTAGGCAGGAATGAAAGGCCACGCCGGTCTGCGAAGCGGGCAGGGGCGCCATACCGGCGATTCCGAGAGCCACGACGAGGGCACCGACCGTTGGCCGACGCCCGCACAAGCCCGCCCCAAGGCAGGCGAGCACTGAAAAGACTGCCACTGTCAAGGAGTCTGGGTGTGCGGTCTGGTTGACCAGTGTGAGCAGAGCCAGAAATACAGATGCAGACACTTCGACAAGGCCACTGTTGCTCAGTCTGGCTGATCTGCCACGACTCACTTCCCGGACGTCCTTCCAATCATCAATATCAATCACTTAACTAAGGAGGAATTGTGAAAAGGGTACTTCAACGCGCGTCAGGTTGGACGATTCTGATGAGTTTCGCGCTCGCGCTTTCCGTGCCGATCGGAGGCGGGGGTGACCGCGGAACCGATGGATGGTGCGACGTCTACCCCCTGTGGCCCGGGTGCGCCCAGGTCACGCACGCAGCGTGATGGTCGCCTCGGTGGGCTTGTTCGTGCCCGCCGAGGCGGCACTCCACTGGGCCAGTTCGGTGGCGCTCAGCTCCAGTGTCTGGTCCCCGACGGTGACCGCGGTCACACCCGTCGTCTCCGTGGTGGCCAGCACCAACTGGGCGGCGGCCCACAGCTTCGTCGGATCCGACGAGTTCAGCGTGATCTGCGCCTGACCGTGGCTGGCCTTCACACTCCCACCGAAGGCCCGCTCCACCACCTTCGTCGCCCGCGCCGTCTCCGGCGTCGAAGCGCCGCGGTCGATGCAGCGCACCGCCGCGGGGGAGTGGCCGGTCAGCGCGCTGGCCCAGGCCCGGGAGACCTCCACGTGCTTGCGGTAGCCGTCGGGCACCCCGGAACGCTGCACCGCCTGCGCGACGTCATTGATGTCGCCCGCCTGCCAGTTGGGCACGTGCACCAGGTGGTCGTAGAACTTCCCGGCGGAATACCAGGGGTCCATGATCTGCTCCACAGTGCCCCAGCCCTGACTGGGGCGCTGTTGGAACAGGCCCACCGAGTCACGGTCGCCGTAGTCGATGTTGCGCAGGTCAGACTCCTGCATCGCCGTGGCCAGGGCGATCGACGATGCCCGGGCCGGCAACCCCCGTCGCTGGGCCTCCGCGACGATGATCGCCGCATTCTCCGACTGCTCCAGGCTCAGGGAGTCCCGCACCGTGCCCACCTGCACCACACACTGCTGCGCGGGCGGGATCACGGAGGTGGCCCCACTCCTGATCCAGCCCAGCAGGGTGATGGTGCCGATCACCAGGCTGGTCACCAGCACCAGCAGCACCAGGAGGGGTACGGACCTGCGCACGGTGGGCCTCAGTTCTGGTGCAGCGCCGAGTTCAGCGCGATCGTCTGGCCGTCGCGGGGCTTCACCAGGACCGCGCCGGTCTGGGAGTCGCGGATGAACAGCAGGTCGTTGCGGCCGCTCAGCTCGACGGCCTTGACCACCTTCCCGTCGGGCAGGCGCACCTTGGTTCCGGCCGTCACGTACAGGCCGGCCTCCACCACGCAGTTGTCACCCAACGAGATGCCCACCCCGCTCTCGGCGCCCAGCAGGCAGCCCTTGCCGATCCGGATGACCTGGGTGCCGCCGCCGCTGAGGGTGCCCATGATGGAGGCGCTCCCACCCACGTCGGTGCCGTCGTCGACGACCACACCGGCCGAGATCCGGCCCTCCACCATCGAGTGGCCCAGCGTGCCGGCATTGAAGTTCACGAAACCCTCGTGCATCACGGTGGTGCCCTCGGCCAGGTGCGCGCCCAACCGCACGCGGTCGGCGTCGCCGATCCGCACGCCCGACGGCACCACATAGTCCACCATGCGGGGGAAGCGGTCCACCGAGAGCACGTTCACCACGCCCCGGGTATTGCGCAGCTGCAGGCGCACCTGCTCGAAGGCCTCCAGGGCGCAGGGCCCACAGCTGGTCCACACCACATTCGGCAGGATGCCGATCAGGCCGTCCAGATTCATCCCGTGCGGCTGCACGAGACGGCTGCTGAGCAGGTGCAGGCGCAGGTAGGCGTCGCTGACATCGGCGGGTGGGGCGGTGAGGTCCACCACCGACTTCACCAGCTGCACGCGCACCCGGCGGTCTGTGTCCTCGGTCTGCGACGAGACCATGGCCGACGGCGCCTTCACGTCATCGGCGGGGTGCCCCAGCTGGGGCTCGGGGAACCAGGTGTCCAGCACCTGGCCGGAGTCGTGGACGGTGGCCAGGCCCCATCCCCACGCCCAGACGAGTCCATCGGCGTCAGTCATGCGGAAAAGACTAGCCCGCGTCGACGACATGGACCGCCAGCCCGCGGTCACGGGCGACGATCAGGCCGTGGCCATTGCTGCCGCTGGTGCGGGTCAACACCCCGGGCACCTGGCGGGGGTCCAGCTGGGTGGCTGTGATCGCATCGAGCTCCTCCACCAGCACCAGGTGACCGGCCGGCACGTCCGCAATGGTCAGGTCACCCTCGTCCACCAGGGCGCGCAGCACCAGCCGCTCCAGCGCCCGCAGGTCCGTGCCGCGTTCGCGCAGGTAGGGATTGGTCATCGTCTCGAAGAAACGGCAGGCCTCGGCCATCGTGGTGCGCACCGCCGCCACGGCGCTGGCCCCGTCCTGCACCTCCTCGCGGAATCCCTGCCCCAACATCGGATCGGCCAGGATGGAGCGGATGGCGCGCAGCACCGCGCCGGTGGCGCTGCCGTCGGGCACCCGAGCGGCCAGCCCTTCCACGAATCCGTCGGCGGCCGCCATGGCCCGCTCCAACCGGGCGGCCTCCTCCTGCGGGTCACCGGGCCCGTAGGTGCTGACGTCAACGCACAGGGGCAGTTCCACGATCGGGCTGCCGCCCAGCGTCTGGGCCACGGCCTGCGGCTGGTGGGCAGGCACTCCGTCGCCGAAATTGCGGGCGGCCAGTTCGGCGAAGTCCCGGTGCGCGTGGTGTGCCTGGGGGCCGCTGAACCGGGCCACCAATTCCTCTCCCCGACGAAGGCCCAGCCCCTGCACTGCCATGATGCTGCGGGCATCCACCGTCCCCAGCTCGTCGGGGTCGTCGGCCCGGCTGATCGTCACGGTGGCATCGAATCCGGCCATCGCCGCGACGATCGAGGCGCAGGGGCGGGCGTGCAGGCCGTGCTGGTTCTGCACCACCACCCGCAGCTCCAGCTCGTCGCCCGGTGCGATGGCGGTGGCTGCGGGTGCGGGAGTGCTGCGGATGGTCGGTTGCTGGCCGGACGACGGGTGGCCCAGATGCTGGCGTTTGGGCAGCAGGGACTGTCCCGCCTCGGCATCCACCTGGTCCAGGCCGGCGCCGCTGGAGGCGCACACGGCGGCGGCCACCAGGCCCTCCACCATCGGGGCGGAGCTGATCCGCACTCGTTCGGCCACGTCGGGCTCGACGAACTCAAGAGCCATCTCCGTGGACAGCAGGGCACTGCCCAGGTCCACCAGCACGAGCGTTCCGTCGGGAGAATCCACCTCGTCGATCGCGGCGGCCACGGCCACCGCATCGGTTCCGGTGGTCTCGTCGTCCAGCCCGGAGGCGACGACGATGCGAGGGCGCACTGCCTCCGGCACCATTTCATGGGCCAGGGCGACGGCGGCACGGGCCAGCGCACGGCTGTGCGAGACGACGACGATGCTGATCATGGCTCCCCCGAGGTAGTGGTCAGCGGTGGTCAGGGCAGGACGGCAAGGGCGGACTCCACCAGCAGCGTGATACTGGTGGCGCCGGGATCCTGGTGTCCGGCGCTGCGTTCACCCAGATAGGAGGCCCGTCCGCGTCGGGCGACCATCGGGACGGTGGCGTCGCGCCCGGCCCGGGCCGCGGCCAGCCCCGCCTCCAGGCAGCTGCGCACGTCGCCCGTGTGGGCCTCCATCGCCTCCACGGCGGGCGCCAGTGCGTCGACGACGGTCTTGTCCCCAACGCCTGCCTTGCCGCGGGCCACCAGGCCCTCGAGGCCGGCGCGCCAGGCGCGGGCCGTGGCGGGGGCGTCGTTGGTCTCACCCAGGGCGGAGGCGAAGCGCAGCAGGAAGGTGCCATAGAGCGGTCCGGCGGCGCCGCCGACCGTGCTCACCAGGGTCATTCCCGCCTTCTTGAGGTAGTCGGCTGCGGAGTCGAAGGAGCTGGCGTCCAGGGCGACGACGGCCTGCATGCCGCGGTCCAGGTTGGAACCGTGGTCGGCGTCGCCGATCTGCCGGTCGAGCTCGGTGAGCTCGGCGGCGTGCGCGGCGATGAGTTCGGCATAGTCGGCCATCCAGGCCATGGCAGTGGTCAGGTCCATGGTCAGCAACCCCATCTCAGTCCGGGCGTGTCCACCGGCGCATCCCACAGGTCAAGCAGGTCGTCGTCGGCAGTCAGCAGCGTCAGGGAGCAGCCCGCCATGTCCAGGGAAGTGGCGTGGTTGCCCACCAGGTTGCGGGCGATCGTCACCCCGCGGGCCTGCAGCAATCTCGACACCTCGCCGTACATGACGTACAGCTCCATCAGTGGGGTGGCGCCCATCCCATTGAGCATGCAGATCGTCGGGGACCCGGTGAAGTCACGGTCGGCGAGCACGGGATCGACGAGCAGCTCCGCGGCATCGCGCGCTCCCACAGCACGAAGCCTCTCACGGCCGGGCTCACCATGGATACCGATCCCAAGTTCGAACTGGTCCTCGGGTAGTTCGAAGGTGGGCCGCCCCACGGCGGGAACGGTGCAGCTGCTGAGCGCGAGTCCCATCGATCGGCCACGGTCGTTGACCGATCGGGCCAGGGCTGCCAGCTCGGTCAGCCGACAGCCCTGCTCGGCGGCCGCGCCCACCACCTTCTCCAACAGCACCGTGAGCCCCACTCCGCGTCGGCCGGCGGTGTACAACGAGTCGGTGACGGCGACGTCGTCGTCCACCACCACCTGCTCGACGTCGATGCCCTCGTCGGCCAGCAGCTCGGCGGCCATCTCGAAGTTGAGCACATCGCCGGTGTAGTTCTTCACGATGTGCAGCACCCCGTGGCCCTGGTCCACGGCGCGGCTGGCCGCGATGACCTGGTCCGGGGTGGGGGAGGTGAAGACCTCCCCGGCGCAGGCCGCGTCCAGCATGCCGCGGCCCACATAGCCACTGTGCAGGGGCTCGTGCCCGCTGCCCCCACCGGAGACCACCCCCACCCGCGGGACGTCCGGATCCTGACCGCGCAGGACCACGCGGTGTTCGTGGTCGACGCGCAGGCGGTGCCCGTGGGCGGCCTCGAGGCCCCTGAGGGAGTCGGCGACGGCGTCGCCAGCCTGGTTGAGGAGCTTCTTCATGCCCCCCATCCAAGCATCCGGCCTCACCGCGACAGACAGCGCAACACGGTCTGGGTGGCATCCGGGGCGGCGACGAGCACGCCACCGTCCTCTGGGAAGAGGTTCGGCGCGCCGGCCAGGTCGACCACGTCGGCACCCGCCTCCCGGGCCACCAGCATGGCGGCCAGGTGTTCCCTCGGATCGAAGCGGTGCACCACTCCCGCGGCCGCCCAGCCGGCAGCCACCCCGGCCAGGCTGAGAGCGCCCGAACCCATCAGGCGGGGCGTGCAGTGCGCTTCCCCCAACCCGGTGAGCAAGCCCTCCAGGCCGGGCCACAGGCCCTGCGCGTCGAGTTCTGCGAGCACGGTGCGGCCCGCCAACGAGTCGCAGCGGGCCACCTGCAGCGGTTCGCCATTGAGCACGGCACCCATGTCCTGCGCGGCCAGGAAGACATTGTCCAGGGCGGGCTGGGCCAGGCTGGCCACCAGCGGTTCGCCGTCGACGGCCAGTGCCAGGCTCATGCAGGACCAGGGCAGACCATTGACCAGGTTCGTCGTGCCCACCACCGGACCCAGGTACCAGGTGGGGCGGTCACGTTCCGGGTTGCCACCGAGCTCACGACCCACCACCCGATGGGCGCCGCCGAAGGTGTGCTCCACCACCTCACGGACATGGCGCTCGATGGCCAGGTCAACATCCGTCACCAGGGAGGCGGTGCGCAGGTGGGCATTAGCCCAGACCGCCAGCTCCCACGCCACCTTGACCGCCATCGCCGTCTCCCGGCCCACCTCGGCCGCGACGGCCAGGCTGTCCGCGTCCAGGATGGCCAGTGCCAGGGGACTGGCGCCGCCCATCAGCAGGCGGCGCAACAGGCGCGGCCGGTCGGTGGTGATCCGGTCGACGCCCGCGTGGATCGCCAGCGTCATGGTCCAGGCGTCATTGATGGTCCACACCGCCACGTCCAGACCCATCCGGTGGATCTGGTCCACCAGCCGGGGCGAGAGCAGGGTCCACTCCAGGTTCACGGCGCTGGGGCGCAGGCGCCGCACCATGGCCATGTCCAACCGCGGACCGCTGTGGTTGTAGGCCAGATCGGCGTCCGGCAGCAACTCCCGGACCACCAGCATCGCCTCGGTGGCACCGCACCAGCTGATCGGCACCAGCCGGCCGTCATCGCTGGCCTGGAAGCGACGCACCTCGTCGACGGCCACCCGGACGTCGTACTCGCTGACCGTGTCGATCAGCAGGGTCACGCGGTGGCGGCGCGCCCGGTTCAGTTCGGCGAACTGGCGCAGGGTGCTGGCCAGGGTGGGGATCCGGTACTGCGCATCGCCCTGCTCGGCCAGGGTTCCGGCCATGTCTGCGACGTGCTTGGGGCGTCCCCACAGCCGCAGCAGCGTCTCGTCGTGCAGGATCACCGACGTGCCGTCGGCGGTGGTGCGGATGTCCACCTCCACCACGTCGGCGCCGGCCTCGACAGCGGCGGCGAAGGCCTCGGCGGTGTTCTCCCGGGCCTGCTCCGAGTCTCCCCGGTGGGCGATGACGGTGCTCATGGCACCAAACTAGGCCAGAAGCGTGGCCCGCGGGTGAAAGCGGGGCTCAGCGCTTCAGCTCCGGGATGTCCTGGGTGATCAGGCGTTCGATCCGCATCCACGGGGCGCGCTTGTGCCAGTCGAGCCGCACCCGGATCCGGTCATTGTGCATGATCGTGGCGGTCAGCGCCACGAAGATGATCCCGACGCAGACCACGCCGAACAGGATCGTGGCTCGCGGGCCCAACTGGTCCCCGAGCCAGCCGACCAGGGGCGAGACCAGCGGCGCCACGCCCATGATCATCAGCCCCCACAGGGCCATCACCCGGCCTCGCATCTGCGGTGCCGTCGCGGTCTGCAGCAGCGAGTTGCCGGTGACCAGGGCGGTGATGGTGAAGAAGCCCACCGGGATCTGCAGGACGACGAAGAGCCAGAAGGAACCGCTCAGGGCGGCGAAGAGGTTGAAGACGGTGTAGCCCGCCATGCCCATCAGCACGTGGCGCAGCCGCGGGCGGCCACGGCGGGCCGACCAGAGGGCGGCGGCCAGCGCTCCGATCCCCATCGACGAGCCGACGATGCCGTAGTCGCCGGCGCCACGGGCGAAGGCCTGCGTCGCCATCACCGCATTGGAGATGTTGTAGTTGAAGCCCAGGCCGCCCACCGCCAGGCCTACCGTCAACAGCGCCATCAGGTCTGGCCGGCTGCGGACATAGCGCAGGCCCGCGACGAAGCCGCCTGCCTTGCCGCCGGTGGGCCTGGCCGGGTGCAGGAGATTCGTCCTCATGCTGAGCAGCGCCACCGTCATGGCCGCGAAGGCCACCACATTGGCCGCGATCACCCAGCCGGTTCCCACCACGGCGATCAGTGCGCCGCCGATGCCCGGGCCCAGCAGCCGGGCCGCATTGAAGCTGGCCGAATTCAGGCTGATGGCATTGGGCAGGTCCTCGAAGCTGACGATCTCACTGACGAAGGCCTGGCGGGCGGGATTGTCGAAGGCCATCGCCAACCCGTCGACGAAGCTGAGCGCGAAGACGTGCCACAGTTCCACGCGGCCCGTGATGGTCAATCCCGCCAGCAGCGCCGCGCTCAGCATGCCCACCGTGCAGCTGACCAGCAGGATGCTGCGCTTGGGGAAGCGGTCCGCGACGGTTCCCGCCACCGGGCTGAGCAGCAGGCCGGGCAGGAAGATCGCGGCGGTCTGGTAGCCCAGCGCCTGGGCATTGCCGTCGGTGAGCACCACCAGCACCAACCACGCCTGCGCGGTGCGCGCCATCCAGCCCCCGATGTTGCTGACCAGGCCACCGACGAACCAGATGCGGTAGTTCGGGTTGGCAAGGGAGGAGAAGGTCTGGCTCACCGGGTCACACTAACCCTGCCGACCCGTTGGCGATACGGTCGGGGGATGGATCGCCTGCTCACCACCTGCACCGCCGACGAGCTGCCGGCCCGGTTGCCCGAGGCCTTGGCAGGGCGGCTCACCCTCGCCCCCATCGGGGAGCACCCGGAACAGGCGCTGGCGATGCTGCGTCCCGAACTGCCGATCACGGAGCCGGATGCGGCCGTGGTGGTCTCCACCTCCGGCTCGTCGGGCGTGCCGAAGGGTGTGGTGCTCTCCCGGAAGGCGCTGCTGGCCGCCGCCGAGGCCTCGCAGCAGGTGCTGGGGCTCATGAGCTGGACCTGCGTGCTGCCCACCGGCTACGTCGCCGGCCTGATGGTGTTGGTGCGGGCCCATGTGGCGGGCCGTCCGGTGGTCTTTGCCTCGCCCGACCTCTCGGACCTGGCGCCGCAAGCGGGGGCGAATGCCATCTCGATCGTGCCGACCCAGCTCTTCCGGGCGATGGACGATCCGGCGACGATGGCGAGCCTGGCGCGCTATGACGCGATCCTGCTGGGCGGCGCTGCCGTGGACCCGGTGCTGCTGGATCGGGCCCGGTCGCGGGGGCTCAACCTGGTCACCACCTATGGCATGAGCGAGACCTGTGGCGGCTGCGTCTGGGACGGCGAACCGCTGCCCGGAGTCCAGGCCACCGTCAGCCCACAGGGCCGCATCCTGTTGGGCGGTGACATGGTCTTCAGCGGCTACCGGCTCAACCCGGAACTCACCGCGCAGACCCTCACGGATGGCGCGGTGCGCACCAATGATCGCGGTGAGTGGCGCGACGGACGGTTGCGCGTCCTGGGACGCTTCGACGACGTGGTCACCAGCGGCGGCGTGAATGTGGACCTGGCCGCCGTGCAGGCCGCCGTCGACGCCGTCGAACCCGGTAGTGGGGTGGTCCTGGCCCTGCCGGATGCGGAATGGGGCAGCCGGGTGGTGCTGGCCACCACCTCGGCGCATGACCTTGCCTGGTGGCGTTCCAAGCTCTCCGCGAGGCTGGGGAGGGCGGCCCTGCCCCGCCAGCTGACAAGGATTGATGTGGTGCCGCGGACGAGTTCTGGAAAGATTGACCGGCAGTCGCTGCTGGGCGAGCTGTTGGACGAGAAGGACTGAGGCCTCGTGGCAACTGTTGGTGAATGGATCGAGGGAGCGCGCCCGCGCACCCTTCCGGCGGCGCTCTCGCCGGTGCTGGCCGGATCGGCCGTGGCCTGGTTCGAGGACGGATTCCGGTTGGGGCATGCCCTGCTGGCCTTCGTCGTCGCGCTGGCCCTGCAGATCGGCGTGAACTTCGCCAATGACTACTCCGACGGGATCCGCGGCACCGACGAGGACCGCGTCGGCCCGATGCGGCTGGTCGGCTCGGGGGCTGCGCGTCCAGCACAGGTGAAGGCCGCCGCCTTCGGCTGCTTCGGGCTGGCCGCCGTCGCCGGTCTGGTGCTGGTGGCCCTGACCGGGCACTGGTGGCTGATTGCCGTGGGCCTGGCCTGCATCATCGCCGCCTGGTACTACACCGGCGGAGAGCACCCCTACGGCTATGCCGGGCTGGGCGAGGTCTTCGTCTTCATCTTCTTCGGGCTGGTGGCCGTGTGCGGCACCACCTATGTGCAGATCGACCGCGTGACGTGGGCCAGCCTGGCCGCCGCGGTGGCCATCGGCACCATCGCCTGCCAGATCTTGGTGACCAACAATCTGCGCGACATCGTCGGCGACCGAGAGGTGGGCAAGCGCACGCTGGCCACCCGGCTCGGCGACGCCGGCACGCGTCGCTTCTTCGCGTTCCTGACCGCCCTGGTGGTGGTCTGCGTGGTGGTGATGGCGGGGCTGACCAGTTGGTGGGTGCTGCTGGGGCTGGCGACGCTGGTGCTGCTGCTGCCGGCCACCCGGACGGTGCTGGCCGGTGCCACGGGCAAGCCGCTGATCGGCGTGCTGAAGCAGACCGGCATCGCCGAGCTGCTCTGTGCCGTCGGCATCTTCGTCGGCTGCGTGCTGGGCTGAGCCGCGCGCCCCAGCGGCACCTGTGGGCGACGAACAACTGGTGGCAACCCCTGTGGCAAGTAGTGCTCCTTTGATTGGCTGGTGACACCGGCAACAAAGGAGTGGCAATGACGCAGATCCCCGCGGCGGCACAGGTGCTCGTCGATTTCGTCCCGACCCAGAAGTTCTTCGTGGGCATCGATTCCGACGGATGTGCCATGGACGCCATGGACATCAAGCACACCGAGTGCTTCACGCCCAATTACATCAAGCACTTCGACCTGCAGCCCGTCTCCACCCTGGCCCGGCAGACCGCCCTGTTCGTGAACCTGGGATCGGTCACCCGCGGCCTGAACCGCTGGCTGGCGCTGCGTCAGCTGCTGGACCTGCTGCGGGACCGCACCGAGGTGGCCGAGCGCGGCGTCACCATCCCCGACTACCCGGAGCTGACCGAGTTCATCGAGTCCGGCCATCCGCTGAGTGACAAGGGCATCGCCGCCTTCGCCGCCGAGCACCCCTCGGAGACCATCGACCGCTGCATCCGCTGGGGCAATGGCGTCAACGCCACCATCGCGGACATGGTGCACGGCTGCGGTCCCTTCCCCGGTGTTCGCGAGGCCATGCAGGCCATGGACGCCGCCGGCATCGACCAGATGACCGTCTCCGCCACCCCGCTGCACGCGCTGGAGAAGGAGTGGACCGAGCACGGTCTGGCCCAGTACATGAAGGTGATCGCCGGACAGGAGATGGGCGGCAAGGCCCAGCACGTCGAGTACGCGGCCAAGGGCAAGTACGACGACGACAAGATCATGCTGATCGGCGACGCCCCCGGTGACCGCGATGCCGCCGCCAAGGCCGGCTGCCTCTACTACCCGATCAACCCGGGCAAGGAGAAGGAGTCCTGGCACCGCTTCGTCGCCGAGGCGCTGCCGAAATTCCTCGACGGCACCTTCGCCGGTGAGTACCAGCAGGCCCTGATCACCGAGTTCGAGACCTACCTGCCCGACGAGGTTCCGTGGCCCACCGTCAGCGGCAACCGCAAGGTCACCAAGCCCGTCGTGAAGGCCTGACGTACCCATCCCCGGACCAGAAGGAGCAGCACATGCCAAAGCTCGTTGACCTCACCGCCAGCCCCTACAACCTCGACGAGTCCCAGGTGGCCTGGGTTGAGGAGACCATCGCCTCCATGACCGACGAGGAGAAGGTGGGACAGCTGTTCACCAATCTCTTCTTCTTCGGCAAGGACGCCTACAGCGGCAATGAACTGACCAACCAGGAGATCATGGACCGCTACCACATTGGCGGCGCGCGCTACCAGGGTGGCACCGCCGCCCAGGTGCAGGGCCTGATCAACGAACTGCAGAGCGGCTCGAAGATCCCGCTGATGGTGGCCGCCAACTGCGACTCCGGTGGCAATGGCGCCTGCAATGACGGCACCTACATTGCCTCCGGCGCCCAGAGCGAGGCCGCTGGGGACCCGTCGGTGGCCCGCAATGCCGGCTATGTCTCGGGCCGCGAGGAGAGCGCGCTGGGCGTCAACACCAACTTCGACCCGTGCGTCGACATCCTGTTCAACTGGCGCAACACCATCGTCAACACCCGCGCCTACGGAACCAATGCCGACGATGTCATCACCTACACCCAGGCCTACATCGACGGCATGCGGGAGAGCGACGTCAACGTCTGCATCAAGCACTTCCCCGGCGACGGCACCGAGGAGCGCGACCAGCACCTCATCCTGGGTGTCAACGAGCTCTCCGTGGAGGAGTGGGACGCCAGCTTCGGCAAGGTCTACCAGCACCACATCGACAACGGTGTGGAGATGATCATGGCCGGCCACATCGCCCTGCCGGCCTACCAGAAGAAGCTCGTGCCCGGGCTGCAGGACTCTGACATCCTGCCGGCGACGCTGGCGCCCGAGCTGGCAACCACCCTGCTCAAGGAGCAGCTGGACTTCAACGGCATGCTGATCACCGACGCCAGCCACATGCTGGGCATGACCTCGGCGATGCAGCGCAAGGACTACGTGCCGGGCGCCATCGCGGCAGGCTGTGACATGTTCCTCTTCTTCAACCAGATCGACGAGGACTACGGCTACATGCTGGATGGCTACCGCAAGGGGGTCATCACCGAGGAGCGGATGACCGACGCCCTGCGCCGCGTCCTGGGCCTCAAGGCGAAGCGTCGCCTGCACGAGAAGAAGGCCGACGGGACCCTCATCAAGGATCCCAAGGAGCTGGAGGTGGTTGGCTGCGAGGAGCACTTGGCCATGCGCAAGGATGCCGCTGACAAGGGCATCACCCTGGTGAAGAATACCCTCGACGAGCTGCCCCTCAACCCGGAGCAGCACCGCCGGATCAAGCTCTACTATGTCGCCGGTGAGAAGGGCGGCATCTACTCGGGCAATGACCAGACCGTCCAGCTCTTCGTCGACGAGCTGACGGCCCGTGGCTACGAGGTGAGCGTCCAGGAGGGCGGCAGCCGCGTCAAGGGCTCCATCGAGAAGTACAAGCAGGAGACCGACGCAGCCCTGTTCATCGCCGAGGTGATCGGCTACGGCGCCCAGAACAACTACCGCATCCAGTGGAGCGCTGCCATGAGCAACGAGATCCCCTGGTATGTGCACGAGGTGCCCACCTTTGCGGTGAGCCTGAACTTCACCACCCACCTGCACGACCTGACCATGGTGAAGTGCTTCGTGAATGCCTACAACTCCAACCCCGACATCATCGCCGGGGTGCTGGACAAGCTGGAGGGCAAGAGCGAGTTCAAGGGCACGCCCAATGACCTGGTCTGGGCCGGCAAGTGGCAGGCCAAGCTCTGATCCCACGCCGCCGCTGACGAAGGAACAGCGTCCGTCCCCACGGGGGGACGGACGCTGTTGCGTGCCACGAGCAGGTTCTGCTCAGCGGTCCTGGCGCATCAGACGGGCCACCAGCCAGAAGGGCACCGCCACCAGCAGCGCGCCGCCGACGAAGTTGCCGGCCGTGGTCAGCGCCAGGTTGCGCAGCAGGCCATGCTCTCCCAGGCCCCACGTGATGGGGGTGGCGGGGATGGCGCCGGGGTGGAAGGCGCCCAGCAGCATCGGGAAGGCGATGAAGGCGATGTTGGCGATCACGTGCTGCGTGCCACCCACGACGAAGGCGAAGGGGCCGTAGAAGGCAAAGCCCATCCGCGCCACGTCGGTGCGGGCCTTGAAGAACATGAACATCGCGGTCTGCAGGAACCAGGTGCACAGGATGGCCAGCAGGAAGGCGCTGGTGTTGCCCGCGCCACTCTTTGCGGTGCCGATGGCCACCACATTCGTCGCGAAGGGCTTGGCCAGATAGGGACCGCCGGCCGCTGCGGCGACGGTGATGAAACCGAGCGCCCCGGCCAGGTTGCCCACCAGCCCCAGCGTCAGGAAACGCAGGTAGTGCGCCCAGCCGAGCCGGCCGGAGAGCACCGCGATCAGGCCCGCGGCCATGTCGGCGGTGATCAGCGAGGCGCCCGAGACCAGGATCAGCACGAAGGAGAAGCCGAAGGCCAGACCCATCACCATGCTGGACAGTCCAGGCGTGGTGATGCCGGTGCTCACGGTGGTGCTGAGCAGCACGCCGAAGGCCACCATCGTCCCGCCGATCAAGGAGCGCAGCAGCATGGAGGTGGGTCGGTGCGCCTTCTCCACGGCCACCGCGATCACACGGTCGACCATTTCGCCGATGCCCCAGATCTCGAGTTCGTCGCGCTCCGGGCGCGGCCGGGGGGTGGCGGCGGGGGCAGGGGAAGTGGTGGTGGGCGGAACATGTCGTTGTGGGGCGACGGTCATCGGAAGTCCTCAGGGGTGGGCGGCTCCCAGTCGTGCAGGAGGCCGGAGTGGTAGAGCAGGGGCTGGATCTCGCTGCGGTGCAGCCGCTGGACGTTGACGAGCAGCAGCACGTGGTCACCCGCGTCGTGGATCTGCTGCACATGGCCCTGCACCCACGCGGCGGTGCCGCTCAGCAGGGGAGAGCCATTGCGCCCGGGGCGGTGGTCGACGCCCTCGAATCGGTCCTCGACGCGGCTGGCGAAGCGTCGCGCCAGGTGGGCCTGGCCGTGCCCGAGGACGTTGACCGCCAGGGGGCGGCCGACGCGGAAGGCCGGCAGGCTCGCCGCGGTGCGGGCCACGCAGACCAGCACGAGCGGTGGGTCGAGGGAGACCGACGCGAAGGAGCTGATGGTCATGCCCACCGGTCGCGGGCCGCTCATGGTGGTGACCACCGTGACCCCGGTGGGGAAGGCGCCCATCACGGCACGCATCCGGGCGGGATCCACCGGATGGCCGGTGTGCCAGTTCTCCTGCAAGGTCTCGGGATCGGTGAGTACCGCGGTCATGGGTCCGCCTCTCGGGGGTCAGTTGTTGTTGGCCAGTTCCCAGCGCAGCTGTCCCTCGGACGGGGACTGCACCGGGATGAAGGTGGCCTCGCGGAAACGTCGGCTGGCCGGGGTGGAACGGGCATAGCCCTTGCCACCGGCGGTGCGGACCTCCAGGCCGGCCGCCGCGGTGGCGATCTCGGCGGCGGCCAGGCGCAGCTCCAGCAGCTCCACACGCTGCGGGGGTGTGGTGGTGCCCACCCGCTCGGCAATTCCGGTCAGCGTGGCCACGGTCTGCTGCTGTCGCTCGCGCACGGCCGAGACCTCGTCGGAGAAGGAGTCGTTGACTCCGGCAAGGCCCTGCGCCGCCGCCTCCAGCGATGCGCCAGCCAGCCCCAGGCACATGGCGCTCTGCAGCACCAGGAAGGTGGGGCGGATGCCGGTGAGGAAGGTGGTGACGTCGCGGGTCAACACCTGCTCCTCGCGGACCCGCACCTGCTCCAGCTTCACGAAGGAGGACGAGGTGCTGCCCAGGGCCAGCAGTTCGAAACCCTTGCCGACGGTGATGCCCGGGGTGTCGAGCGGCAGCGCGACCACCACCTTCTGGCCGTCGGCGGTCCGCGCCGCGGTGACCAGGATCGAGTCGTCGAACAGGTTGCTGGCCCAACGCAGGGTGCCGTCCAGCACCAGCCCATCGTCGGTGGGGGTGGCCTGCAGGTCCAACTCGCCGCAGCCCGAGAGGTCCTTGAAGGCCGACGCCATGCCGGTGATGCCCAGCCGCTCACCGCTGGCCAGCTCCGCGGCGTACCGGGCGCCGAGCTCGGCGCCCGAGGCCAGCAGGTATTCGATGGTCACGCGGGTGGCCCACAGGGAGAAGGCCGTGCTCATGCACCGGGCAGCCACCTGCTGGACGAGCTCCGCCATGGCGGGCAGTCCGCCATCGGCATTGTGCGGGGCGCCGAGCGCCAGCACCTGCTGCTGGCCGAGCTCCGGGAAGACGTCCTGGGTGGTCTCGTGTCCCCGGTCCAGGGCGCCAGCACGCTCGGCGATGCGGTCCAGGGTCTCGGGGCGAACGAGGGGGGTGCTGAGGGTGGTGGTCATGGCCTTCTCCTGAATGGGTGGCTGGTCAGCCGATGGTGAGGGTGGAGTCGAGTCGGACGGGGCGGCGCATGGTGTTCACCACGGGCGACCAGACGATGGCGTTGTCGTGGATCTCCTGCAGCACCTCGTCGCTGGCATCGGCGGCCAGCGTGACGTTGACTCGAATGTCGCTGAAACCGGCCACCTTGTCCTCGGGGATGTCACCGACGCCCCAGACGGCGGAGATGTCGATGTCGCCCTCCATCACCACCTCGATCTTGGTCAGGGTGACGCCGCGGTGCGTGGCATTGGCCAGCAGGCCCACCGAGATGCAGGAGCCCAGGGCGGCCAGCACCATCTCCGACGGGTTGGGGGCCGAGTCGTCGCCCAGCAGGGCCGGGGGCTCGCCCACCAGCACGGGCTGCAGGTCACGCACATAGGTCAGGTTGCGGAAGCCCGCCTCACAGACCGTGGTGGCCTTCAGGGTCTTTCGGCCCGTGCTGGGATCCTCCTTGGCATTGCAGGAAAGACGGTCGAGGCCCTCGGCGTCGATGCCCTCAAGTGCGAAATCGGAATTGGACATGGGTATACCTCTTCTGTGGATTCTGGTGTGAGGATTGTTCGAACTTTGCATGCCCGAATGCGGAAATGGACGACATTTCAGGTATGCAAAAGACCCGCCGAGGCGGTGCAATTGGCAGTGCGGAAGAAAGTCGATCTACCTGTCCTGAATCACAGACGCCTGACGAGAGTCAGCTGTGGCAGGGATCGAGCCGCGCGGGTGTGGCCTGGTGGCCACCCGTGGGCAGGGTCAACAAACACATGCGCCGCAGTGGCGCATGAGGTCCAGGTAGTACCTGGCGACAAGAATTGCTGACATGTTCATCACGTTATTCGATGAATTGCGTGCAGGCAAGTCCTGCTCAATTCCTGAAACATGTTCTCCTTGGTCGCCAAGCGCGTCGTCGATCAGGCGGTTGATGCGCTTGAGGTTCTGCCGGTCCGCGCCGAGCCAGGAGGGGTAGTCGGCCCAACCGGGGGGTGAAGACGAGCCTCATCGTTCGAGGCCGTGCTGTTCGCGTTGGCCGGGACGCGGAGCAGGTGGGCTGTCTCCTCCCCCTTGTACTGGATCTGGTACCCATATGCGCGGACGGGGCGACAATCCCAAACAGGCGCACATCGGGATTTTGCGGGTGGTCACGCACCTGACAGGGCAGGGTCGGTGCCGCCCACTAGGCTGGACGCATGGCCACGCACGTCTACCAGATTCCCCTGCGCACTCGCTTCCGCGGCATCACGGTTCGCGAGGGGATCGTGCTGTCCGGCGACGCCGGGTGGGGGGAGTTCAGCCCCTTCCTCGACTACGAGGGGGACGAAATTCGCCCCTGGTGGCAGGCGGCTCGGGAGGCGGCAGACCTGGGTTTTCCCGATCCGGTGCGCGACCGCATTCCCGTCAACGTCACCGTCCCGGCCGTTGACCCGGAGCAGGCCCGGAGCATCGTGGTGGAGTCCGGGTGCAGCACGGCCAAGGTGAAGGTGGCCGAGCGTGGGCAGCGGCTGGCCGATGACCTGGCGCGCGTGGAGGCCGTCCGGGATGCCCTCGGCCCGCAGGGGCGGGTCAGGATCGATGCCAACGGTGGCTGGACCCTCGACGAGGCCGTCGAGAACCTGCGTCAGCTGGCCCGCTTCGATCTGGAGTACGCCGAGCAACCAGTGCTGGACACCGAGGAACTGGCCAGACTCCGCACCCAGCTCGCACACCACGGCATCGACGTGCGGATCGCAGCCGACGAGTCGATTCGGCGCAGCGGCGATCCGGAACGGGTCAAGCGGCTCGGGGCGGCCGATGTGGCGGTGCTGAAGGTGCAGCCGTTGGGCGGCGTGCGGCGCTGCCTGCAACTGGCCGAAGACCTGGCGATGCCCGTGGTGGTCAGCTCGGCGCTGGAGACCAGCGTCGGGATCCGGATGGGCGTGGCGCTGGCCGCAGCCCTGCCCGAGCTGCCCTTCGCGTGCGGACTCAACACCGTACGACTGTTCACCGACGACGTCGCGGACCCCTGCTTGGTCGCCGTCGACGGACATCTCCCGGTGGGGGATTTGACCGTGGCCCCGCAGCGGCTGGCTGCCTGCTCGGCCCCGGTGGACCGCGTCGAGGCGTGGGCCGATCGCGCGGCCTCGGCAGCCACGGGTGGCGCCCGATGACTTCCTGGTTGCTGGCGCAGTGCGTCGTCGAGCAGCTCCAGCAGGCAGGGGTGCGGCACGTCGTCCTGGCCCCAGGATCGCGCAATGCGCCGCTCTCGATGGCGCTGCAGCGCACCCCGGGCCTGCACCTGCACGTGCGCATCGACGAGCGGTCCGCCGCCTTCCTCGCGCTCGGGATGGCCAAGGCGCTGCAGGAGCCGGTGGCCGTGGTGACCACGTCCGGCACGGCGGTGGCCAACCTCTCGCCGGCCGTGATGGAGGCCAGCGAGGCGGGAGTGCCGCTGGTGGTGCTGTCAGCTGATCGGCCGCTGACCATGATCAACTCCGGCGGCAACCAGACCGGGCACCAGTTCGGGCTGTTTGCGGGGCAGGTTCGTCACCAGGTGCAGCTGACCAGCGACGGGACGGTTCCCTCCTGGCGCTTCCAGCTGCGCCGCGCCCTCACCCTTGCAGCTGGCGACCGAACCGCCGATCCCGGCCCCGTCCAGGTGAACCTGCACTTCGACGAGCCCCTCATGCCCACCGACGAGTCGCTGCCCGAGCCGGGGCACTGGCAGGTGGAATTGGTTCGCGGTAGTGCGCCCGTGCTCCTGGACGGCGCTGCGCGCACGGTGGTGCTCGTGGGGGATGCCACACCGCAGACGGGACGGCACGCCGCCCAGGTGGCCCAGGCCGGACACGTCCCGCTGTTGGCCGAGCCGTCCAGCAATGCCCGCACCGGCCGCGCCATCAGCACCTACCGCCTGCTGCTGGGCAAGGCGGATCTGGGCGGCAGGATCCAGCGGGTGGTGGTCTTCGGGCACCCGACTCTGTCACGCCCCGTCACCCGATTGCTGCGTCGCGACGACGTGGAGATCATCGTCGTGGCCGACGGAGCCCGCTGGCCAGACCCGGGTTTCACTGCCTCCCGGGTGGTCGACGACGTGGTGCTCTCCCCGGCGCACGAGCAGCACTGGCTGAACCAGTGGCTGACGGCAGACCTGGACATGCAGACCCGGCTGGAGCTGGCGCAACGCCCGCCCGTGGGGGAGAGCGCTGCGGTCACCGGCCACGCCGTCGCCTCGCTGGTGGTGGAGCGCACGGCAGGGCAGGTGCTGGTGCTGGGCTCCTCCAACCCGATTCGTGATGCGGACCTCGCCCCGATTCCCGAGGCCTTGCTGGGCCCGGAGGTACCGGGCACCCGGGTCTTCGCCAACCGGGGGCTGGCCGGGATCGACGGGGTGATCTCCACCGCCGCCGGTATCGCGCTGGCCCTGGACAGCCCGACCACCTGTCTGCTGGGTGACCTCACCTTCCTGCACGACGTGGGCGGGTTGTGGCTGGGTCAGCTGGAGACGGCGCCCCGGCTACGGCTGGTGGTCCTCGACGATCGGGGCGGCAGCATCTTCCACACCCTGGAGCAGGGCGGCGACGAGTACCGCGACGGCTTCGAGAAGGTCTTCGGCACGCCGCACCGGGCCGATCTGTCCGCGATTGCCGGCGGCTACGGCTGGCAGGTCGCGACGGTCACCGACCTGGAGGAGCTGGGCCAGCGGCTGCGGGTCCCGGTACGTGGCCCTGAGCTGCTGGTGGTCCCGGTGGCCCGCGACGGGCGACGGGCCTGGGCGCAGCAGCTCGCCAGCCTCTGAGCCGGCATCGGCCGGGGCCTGCGCGGGCTCAGGTGGTGGGCGTCTCGGCGTCGGGCGCCTCGTCGTCCAGGGTGCGCAGCCAGGCCCGCAGTTGGTGGGTGGCCCGCACATCGTCCTCGTTGTACTCCAGCACGCGGGTGGTCGCCTCGCTGCGGGTGAGCTCGTCGGGGCCGTGCACGGCATCGCGGAACCAGCGCTGGGAGTTCAGGCCGCCCGGGTCGTCGTCGCGCCACTCGAAGCCGGGGCCGGACCGGGCCACCACCTTGAGGCCCAGGCCATTGGTGCCGAAGAAGTGCCCCTTGACCAGGGAGAACAGGTCCACGAAGTGGGATCGCACCCGGTGGGCGGCGGCCAGCACGTCCGGCTTGCCACTGCGACGCGCCAGCCGCATCAGGTGCACCACCTCGTAGTCCGAGTAGTGGTACACGCGGGTGTCGGGCCGTTCGGTGACCAACCGGTCCAGCCAGGTGATGGCCTCCACGGCCAGCGCCACCTCACCGGCATTGTCCAACTCCTCGAACCGGGAGAAGGCCTTGTAGAAGGGGTCGGAGCCGGTGGTCCGGTCGTCGACGAGGAAACCCCACAGGTAGACCCGGTCACCCGCGGAGGTCTCGATGTCGAAGTCGATCTCCAGGCTGGATTCGGGCAGGTCGACCGGCTCGGAGGTGAGACGTTCCAGCTCCACCCCGGCCAGCATCAAGGAGGCGCGTCGTGCCGCCAGCCGCAGCCGGGAGTCGGCACCGCTGCGGTGCGCCACCTCCGGCAGATAGCTCTCCATCAGTGCCTCGACGTCGGCGTGCGCCAGATCCGCCAGCGTGTTGATGCCGTGATTGCGCAGCACGCTGATCTCACGAACATCCAGCGGGGACTTGTTGATCCGCAGGCTCAGGTCATCCTCGCCCAGCTGCGGCTTGCAGACCTCCCACCAGGTGCAGTGGTCACATTCGCGCACGACGATGGGGGAGACCATCGGCCGGTGGTCCTCGCCCACCCCAGTGCGGGCGGCGGCCACCTGGGCCACCTTCACCCGGAAACCGAACTCGTGGTCATAGCGCTCGAGCGCGCTGCGCAGCTTCCACCCCGTGCTGGAGGTTCGGGAGAAGGTACGGATGAACTTGGCCGAGAGGTCCACCCAGCTGATGGCGGGACGGTGCTGGCCGTTCAGGTGGTCGGTTCCGATCACCCCGGCCACGGCCCCACCCCCATCGGCCCAGCCGGCGGCCTCCAGCAGTCGCCAGTAGTGGGACATCTGCAGCAGGTCCGCCTCGCGTGACGGCTTGAAGACCAGCTGGGGCAGGGTCAGCTCCGTCGTCGGGTCTGCGAGGGTGCTGTAGCGCAGCAGCTGGTCGGTGTGGCTCATCTCCACCACGCGGTGCCGCTTGGCCTCCACGGGCCGGTAGCCAGCGCGGCCGTCGGGCTGGTCGGCTCCGCGCACCAGCATGTCGGGTTGTCCTCGGCGGTGGCCGGCCACATCTGCCGGCAGCCTGGGGCCGATCACGACGCGACGCCCGGCCGCCAGGGCCTCCTGCGTCAGACGCTGGGCCTCATCGCGATCCTCGATCTGGCGCAGGTCTGCCACATCGGGCGCGTGGTCGATCACCAGTTGCAGGACCTCGTCCTCAAAGGTCTTGCCGCCGGCAAAGAGCTCCTGCAACGCCTCGTCGGGTTGGCTCTGGGGAGCCACCACGGTGGGGTCGTAGCGGTTCTGCGTCTTGACCGGGCAGGAGCGCGCAGCGTACGGGTCGAGGATGATTGCCATTGGTGCGGTATCAGGCCTTCCAGCCGCGATGCAGGGCGATGATTCCCTGGCTGAGGTTGCGCCAGCCGACGGCCTGCCAACCGGCCTTGGCCATCAGGTCGGCCAGTTCCTCCTGGCGCTTCCAGGTCAGCACCGATTCGAAGAGGTACTCGTAGGCGGCGGGATTGCTGGAGAAACGGCTCAGGGCGGGAAGTGCGCGCGGGATCCACTGGTCGTAGACGAACTCGAAGGCCCGATTGGTGGGATGACTCATCTCGCAGATGACCACCTGGCCACCTGGGCGGGTGACACGCAGCATCTCCTGCAGCGCGGCCAGCGTGTCCTCCACATTGCGCAGGCCGTAGCTGATCGTGACCGTGTCAAAGGTGTTGTCCGCATAGGGCAACTGGAGGGCGTCGCCGGCGACGAACTGCAGCTGCGGCTGGCGCTGCTGGCCAACGCGCAGCATGCCCATGCTCAGGTCGGTCGGGAAGACCTCGGCCCCCAGCTCGGCGAAGGTGGCCGCCGAGGTGCCGGTGCCACCGGCCAGGTCAAGGATCACGTCGCCCGGCTTGGGGTTCACCGCCTCCACCGTGTCGCGACGCCACTGGCGCTGCAGGCCAAAGGTCATCAGGTCGTTCAACAGGTCGTAGCGCTGGGCGACGCCGTCGAACATCTGGGCGACGTCATTGCGTCGCTTGGCGAGGGTGGCACGGGACTCGAACACGGGGCCCATTCTTCCATGCCTTGCCACCGACCAGTGTCGGTGCGTTCCGGTGGCCGCAGGGGCATGGCGCACAATGGGACGCATGGCATCACGCAAGACCGTCCTGTCGGTCAGGGATTTGAGCAAGCACTACGGGGAGCACGTCATCGTCGACGGTTTCAACCTGGACGTCAAGGAGGGGGAGGCCGTGGCACTGACCGGCCGAAATGGTGCCGGAAAGTCCACCGTGCTGCGCTGCCTGGTGGGTGCCGACAAGCCGACCTCCGGCACGGTCGAGGTCTGCGGCATGCCGATGCGTGAGACCAATCCGGACATTCGACGCAATGTGGCCACGGTGATCGACGATCTGGACTTCTTCCCCGACCTCTCGGTGGTGGAACACCTGGACCTGTTGGCCCGGGCCCACGGCCAGGAGGAGCCCGATGCCCTCGTCGACGAGGTGCTGGACCAGGTGCAGCTGGTGCCGCAGGCGGGACAGCTGCCCGGCACGCTGAGTTCGGGCCAGCGCCGTCGTCTGGCCCTGGCCACGGCCTTCGTCCGTCCGCGAAGGCTGCTGGTGCTCGACGAACCGGAGCAGCGCCTGGACGTGGAGGGAATCGCGTGGCTGGGCCGTCGGCTCCGACAGGACCTGGACCAGGGGCTGGCGGTGGTGATGGCCTCGCACGAGCCGTCGCTGGTGGCCGCGGTGCGGGCGCGTGAGGTGGAACTGGGCGGTGCCCGCGGATGAGCACTTCCCCACAGGCCCACCGCCCTGGGCCGGACGTGGCCGAACCGCTGCCCTCGCTGGGGGAGGTCGACGAGCGACAACTGGAGCTCTTGATCAAGGACTGGCGTCAGGGCCGCGCCCAGCGTCACCTGGGGCAGATGTTGTCCGACGCGTACATTGCCGTCTTCGCCGGGGTGATGATCGTCGCGATGCTCACCAATGTGGTGATCCGCGCCCAGCAGATGGCCTCCAACTGCGAGACCACCGCGTGCCTCTCGGGTCGCGGGCTGTTGCCGTGGGCGGCCCTGTTCGGCAGTTTCGTGCTGACCCTGGCGGCCTGCACCCTGTTCGGTCCGGTGCTGGCGTCTGCGGCCGAGGGCTTCTGGTTGTTGGACGCCCCGCTGCGGCGCTCGCGCCTCCTGGTCCGACGTCTGGTGATGGCCCTGATGGCGGCCCTCGTCCTGGGTGCTGCCCTGGGGGCGCTGGTGGCGGCCCTGACCGGTTCTCCGCTGGTGCTGGTGGGCGCATGGGCCGCTGCGACGGGGCTGGGGGCGGCGGGTCTGGTGGCCTTCGCCGCTGCCCAGCAGGGGGCCGAACGATCCTGGCCGGTGCGCCTCCTGCAGTCCTTGGCGGCAGTGGCGGGCGTGCTGACCATGTTGGCGGTGGTGGCCACCGCGACGGGGCGGGCCTCGATCCACATCTCGCACGACAGCACCCGGCTGTGGGCCCTGCTGGTGGCCGGTCTCGGGGCGGTGGCCCTGGTGGGCTTCGGCATCCTGGCGCGCGCCCGGCTGAACGGCATCAGACGTGCTCGGCTGCTCAGCGGCGGTTCGCTGGTCAGCGGTATGCAGGGGGCCATGTTCGGGCTGGACTTCGGCCTGATGCGAGACATCCTGGTGCAGCGGGAGGCGATGCGTCGCGGCAGCGTGCGTGCCACGCGGGGCCGCGGCATCGGCACGAGTGCCCTGGTGTGGCGTGACTTCCAGCGGGTGCTGCGCTTCCCGAAGCCGCTGGTCCTGCTGCTGGTCAGCGCGGTGGTGCCCTATGCGGTGCAGGCGCTGGGGTTGGGTGCGTTGAATGCCGCCATCTCCGCCCTGGTCCTGATGGCGGCGCTGATCCCGTTCTTCTCCAGCCTGCGCGTGCTCACCCGCACCCGGGGTCTGGCCCGCGCCTTCCCATGGAGCACGTCACAGCTGCGGACCGCCGCCTGCGTGGTGCCGATGGTGCTGGCCGGCCTGTGGACCCTGGCGGTCATCCCCGCCTTCGTCGGGCTTGGCACCGAGGCGCCCCGCCAGGTCAACGACGGCGTGATGGTGGCGCTGGTCTGCGGTGTCGCCGGGCTGGTGGCGGCCATCCGCTGGGTGGCCGCCGCCCCGCCGGACTTCTCCAAGCCGATGCTGTCCACCAGTGCCGGTGCGATGCCGCCGGGCGTGGCGATGAATCTGCTGCGCGGTTTCGACATGGTGGCCCTGATCACCCTGCCCGTGGTCTTCGGTCTGTCGCCGTGGATCTCGCTCTTCCTGGCAGCGATGGCCTTCTCCGTGCTGCGCATGGGAGGCCTGGATGCCGACGAGCTGCAGGCCCAGAAGGAGGAGAACGAGCGCCTCCTCGCGGAGGCGAAGGCCGAGAAGACCAGGGAGGCGAAGGCCGAGAAGACCAGTGGGCCGAAGGCTGAGAAGAAGGTCGTGCAGCGCAAGAAGCGATGACCTCCGGCGGGGGTCACTCGCCGGTGAGGGCCTCCCGCATCGGGGCGAACTTGGCGAGTGTCTCGGTCACCTCGTCGGCGGGCACGGAGTCGCGCATGATGCCGCAGCCGGCGAAGAGCTGGATCTCGTGCTCGTCGACGGCGCTCAACTGGCCGCCACGCAGCGCAATGGCCCACTCTCCGTCGCCCGCCGTGTCGATCCAGCCGACGGGACCGGCATAGTGCCCGCGGTCCAGCTGTTCCAGATCGGCAATCACGTCGCGTGCCACGGGCGTGGGCGTGCCACAGACAGCAGCCGAGGGGTGCAGGGCCGCGGCCAGGGCCAGCGACGAGGTGCCGGGCTTCACCACGCCGGTGATGTCAGTGGCTAGGTGCAGCACATTGGGCAGCTCGAGGACATAGGGGGCATCGGGCACATTCATGCCCGAGCACCACGGCTCCAGTCCCTGCGCGACGCTCACGACGGCGTACTCGTGTTCCCGCAGGTCCTTCATGGATCCGGTGAGCACCGTCGCCAGTTCCGCGGCATCGGCCGCATAGGGACGACGGATCGTTCCGGCCAGCACCCGCGACGTGGCCAGCCCACCCTCGGTGCGCACCAGCATCTCCGGGGTGGCTCCCAGGGTGCGGTCCACCAAATAGGTCCAGCAGTCGCGGTAGCGGTTCACCAGCTGGTTCACGAGCCACCGCGCGTCGAGCGGCCTCTCGGTGCGCGCGATCATGTCGCGGGCCAGCACCACCTTCTCCACCTCGCCGGCCCGGATCAACTGGATGGCCTCGGCCACCGCGTCGGCCCAGCGATCGGCGTCCAGCGCCCCGTCGCCCAGTTCCACATGTCCGGGGGCCACGGGAGCGGGCTGCACCTCGGGCAGCTGGTCCTCGACGCTGCCGTGTCCGATGCGGGTCATCCAGGCCTGTCCGCGTCGGCGGCCGATGACCACCTGGGGGACCACCAGGACGGATGGTTCCGCCGATCGGTCGCCGTCGAAGCTGAAGGAGCCGAAGGCGATGGGTCCGGTGCCGGAGACTCCCATCAGTTCGGTCTCGTTCTCGAGCTCCTCGACGAACTGCTGCCACCAGACGTCGGCAGCCTCGGGGGAGTCGGTGGTGAAGCGGGCCACCTCGCCGATGCCGACGACGCCGTCGCCGCGGCGCAGGAAGGCGCTGCTGGCGCCCTCGGGAAGGAAGCGTTCCAGGTTTCCGGGGTCCTCGATGGCCACAGTGCGGGCACGCAGACGTTCAGAACCGGGATTGAGGATCACCACGGCATCCTAACTACCCGCGCAGGGTTGCAGCTAAACGTGCCCTTCACGGGCGTCGCGGAGCCTGAATTACGCAACGAGAATCTTGTGGAATCAGCTGCCAAAGCCCCTTGTCGGCGGCTTGTCGGCCACCGGTGATCCCAGGTGCGGTGTGTGGCTTGGGTTCGTCGCCGGGCAGACCCTAGACTCACGGGGCAGTCAACTGCGGCAACGTGCTTGCGCGCCCGGAATCGGTCCGGGGCTGCCTGGAGGAGTGATCAGTGGTGCCCGTGTCGGCTTCAACGTCGCAGGATCATGTCGAGGTCCGCGAGGCCGATGTCATCGTCGTGGGCGCCGGCCCGGGAGGCTCGGCCACCGCGGCCCATCTGGCTCGCCGCGGCCTGGATGTGGTGCTGCTGGAGAAGGCGACCTTCCCGCGCGACAAGATCTGCGGCGATGGCCTGACGCCCCGCGCGGTGCGCGCCCTGGTGAAGCTGGGCATGGACATCAGCGCGGAGAACGGTTTCCATCGCAATGAGGGCCTCAAGATCTATGGCGGCGCAGCGCGCGTCGACGACGGCACAGATCTGTTCATGCCCTGGCCGGAACTCACCGACTTCCCCAATTTCGGTCTGACCTGCGCCCGGATGGACCTGGACGAGAAGTTGGCCCGCCACGCCGCCTCCCTGGGGGCGGAACTGGTGGAGGGTGCCTCCGTCAACGCGCCGGTGCTGGACGCCGAGGGACGGATCACCGGCGTGACCACCAAGGATGGTCGCCGTTTCATGGCCCCGGTGGTCGTGGCCGCCGACGGCGTCAGCTCCCGGCTGGGTGTGGCCATGGGCGTGCACAAGTTGGACAAGCGGCCGATGGGCGTGGCGGTGCGTGCCTACTACAGGAGCCCACGCGGCGACGACGACTTCATGGAGTCCTGGCTGGAGCTGTGGGACGGCGAGCCCGGCAAGTCCAATGTGCTGCCCGGCTATGGATGGATCTTCCCGATGGGCCGCGACGCCGAGGGCCATGCCATCGTGAACGTGGGCCTGGGCATGCTGGACACCTCAGAGGCCTTCGGCAAGACCGACTACAAGGATCTGATGCGTCGCTGGCTCGCGGCCACCCCGCCCGAGTGGGAACTCACCGAGGCCAACCAGCTGGGCCCGATCCGCGGCGCGGCCTTGCCGATGGGTTTCAACCGCAAGCCGGCCTATGCCAAGGGCTTGCTCCTGGTCGGCGATGCGGGTGGCATGGTCAACCCGTTCAACGGTGAAGGAATCGACTATGCACTGGAGGCGGCCGAGCTGGCCGCCGACGCGATCGCCCAGGCCCACGCGCAAGGGATGGGGACCGCCGCAGCCGAGCGGGCGCTCGCGGGATACAGTTCTCAATTGGAAGGCAGTTTCGGGGGATATTTCCGTCTCGGGCACATCTTCGCGTGGCTGATCGGCAAGCCGGCCGTCATGCACGTGTGCATCAAGTACGGGCTCCCACGACGTCGACTGATGAAGCTGGTGCACAAGCTGCTGGCCAATTTGACGGATCGCCGCGGTGGCGACCTGGACGACCACATCATCAACACGCTGACCCGTCTGGCCCCCAAGGCATGACGGAGAGGCAGGTTCGGGAAAGAATGAAGCAAGCACACCTCAGGAAGGGCGTCAGCGCATGAACCCCTACATTCCGATCGTCGGCCTGGCAGCGTTGGCCGCGCTCTTCGTCCTCGTCATGGTGGGCCTGAACCTGGTCTTCAGCCCGACGCGCGCCAACCGCACCAAGTACGAGACCTACGAGTGCGGCATGGACCCGACGCCCCAGGCGCCCGGTGGTGGTCGCTTCCCGGTCAAGTACTACGTGATCGCGATGCTCTACATCATCTTCGACATCGAGATCGTCTTCCTGTACCCGTGGGCGGTCGGCTTCGACGAGCTGGGCCTGTTCTCCGTGATCGCCATGCTGCTGTTCATGAACGCCGTCCTGATCGCCTACTACTACGTCTACCGCCGCGGCGGCCTGGACTGGGACTGAACCTCCAGCTGAACGAAGGGAATGACCATGAACAACGAAGCAGAGGGCAGCGTCCTTCTTGCCTCCTCCGAGGCCGTCGTCGGCTGGCTGCGCAAGACCTCCTTCTGGCCCCTCACCATGGGGCTGGCCTGCTGCGCCATCGAGATGATCTCCTACGGTGGCCCCCGCCATGACGCCGCCCGCTGGGGCCACGAGGTCTTCCGCGCCTCGCCCCGTCAGGCAGACCTGATGATCGTCTCCGGCCGACTGAGCCAGAAGATGGCCCCCGTGGTGCGCCAGCTCTACGACCAGATGCCCAATCCCAAGTGGGTGATCTCGATGGGCGCCTGCGCCAGCTCCGGCGGCATCTTCAACAACTACGCGATCGTCCAGGGCTGTGACCACATCGTCCCGGTGGACTACTACCTGCCGGGCTGCCCGCCCAACCCGGACCAGCTGATCGACGCGATCTTCAAGCTGCGTGCGGACATCCAGAGCTACCCGCTGATGGGCAACCAGGACCGCAAGCGTGAGCGCGACGAGGCCGCCGCCCTGGTGGCCACCCCCACCCATGAGATGAAGGGCCTCATGCGATGAGCGACGAGAAGCCGATCGAGGACAAGACGATCAACGAGCCCGTGACCTCGCCCGAGGCCGCCCCCAAGCGCGGCATCGAGCGCGAGGATGCGCAGCCCACCCCGGACCCGCCGGTCCACCTGGACAAGCCCTATGTGCTCAAGCAGACCAGCGGCATGTGGGGCAAGGGCTCGCCGGACACCTCCGGTTTCGCCGGGATGCAGCGCACCATCGAGGCCAATGGTGTCGCCCAGCGCCCCTATGGTGGCTGGTTCGACGAGGTGGCCGACCGTCTGGAGCAGCTGGTGCCCGGCTTCTCCACCGGGCGCGTGCTGGTGCACCGCGACGAGATCACCTTCTTCGTCGTGCCGGAGCAGATCACGTCGGTCATGCGCCAGCTGCGCGATGACCCGGCCCTGCGCTTCGAGATCTGCATGAGCGTCAGCGGCGTGCACTACCCGGAGCAGGAGGGGGAGGAGCTGCACGTGGTCTACCACCTGCTCTCCATCACCCACAACCGTCGTATCCGTCTGGAGGTGGCCCTGCCCGACGGCCATCCCCACGTCGACTCGGTGGTGGCCACCTACCCGATGGCCGACTACCACGAGCGCGAGACCTGGGACATGTTCGGCATCATCTTCGACGGCCATCCCGGCCTGACCCGCATCCTGATGCCGGATGACTGGGCGGGACACCCGCAGCGCAAGGACTACCCACTGGGCGGCATTCCGGTCGAGTACAAGGGTGCGACGGTGCCGCCGCCGGACCAGCGGAGGAGCTACTGATGAGCCACGCCATGAATGAGGACCTCTACGCGGGTCCGGGTGAGAAGCCCGCAGACCACGTGTACATGACGCAGGGTTCCGACTGGGACGAGATCGTCCAGGGCCAGGCCGAGCGCAGCGACGAGACGATCGTCGTCAACTTCGGCCCGCACCACCCGTCGACGCACGGCGTGCTGCGCATGGTGCTCGAGCTGGACGGCGAGACCGTCCTCTCGGTGCGTCCCGGCATCGGTTTCCTGCACACCGGCATCGAGAAGAACATGGAGTACCGCACCTGGACCCAGGGCGTCACCTATGTCACGCGCGCCAACTATGTGGCCAGCATCTTCAACGAGGCCGTCTACTGCCTGGGCGTCGAGAAGCTGCTCGGCATCGAGGTCCCGGAGCGCGCCGACATCATGCGCGTGATGGTGATGGAGGTCAACCGCCTCGGATCCCACCTGGTGGCCATCGGCACCGGTGGACTGGAGCTCGGCGCCTCCTCGGTGGCCGAGGTCTGTCTGCGTGAGCGCGAGATCTGCCTGGAATTCCTGCAGGCCGTCACGGGCCTGCGGATGAACAATGCCTACATCCGTCCCGGCGGCGTCGCGGTGGACATGCCGGGCGATGGCGTCGAGCGGCTGCGCGCACTGGTCAGCCGGATGGAGAAGTACCTGCCCGAGGTGGCCGGCTTCTGCAACACCAACCCGGTCTTCCGCGCCCGTATGCAGGATGTCGCAACCCTGGACCTGCCGGCCTGCATGGCGCTGGGCGTCACCGGCCCGCCGCTGCGTGCCGCCGGCTACCCCTGGGACCTGCGCAAGACGCAGCCCTACTGCGGCTACGAGAACTACGAGTTCGATGCCGTCACCTGGGACGCCCCCGACTGCTACGGCCGCTTCCGCGTCCGTCTGGAGGAGATGAACCAGTCCGTGCGCATCCTCAAGCAGGTCATCGACAAGCTGGAGGCCACGCACGGCCAGCCCGTGATGGTGGAGGATCCGCACATCAAGTGGCCCGCGCAGCTCGCCATCGGCCCCGATGGCCAGGGCAACTCGCACGAACACATCAAGCACATCATGGGCGAGTCCATGGAGGCGCTGATCCACCACTTCAAGATCGTGACCGAGGGCTTCAAGGTGCCCGCCGGTCAGGTCTACACCGCGGTGGAGGCCCCGGCCGGTGAGCTGGGCATGCACCTGGTCTCCGACGGCGGCACGCGGCCCTTCCGCGCGCACCTTCGTGACCCAGGCTTCAACCACATCCAGGCGATCCCGGCCCTGATGGAGGGCGGCATGCTGTCCGACGTCATCCCGGCCCTCGCGTCCATCGACCCGGTGATGGGTGGTGTGGACCGATGAGCACCCGACCCACCGGTTGTACCCAGCTCGCCCCTTGCACCCAGCTCGTCCGTTGCACCCAGCTCGTCCGTTGCACCCAGGAGGCCACCGCATGAGCGGCCACGAGTTCCAGTCCCACTTCTCGGACGCCGACAGCGGCGTCGACTTCGACGACCAGTCGACGAACATCACCGAGCACACCATCGAGGAGATGCGCGCCATCGCGGCCCGCTACCCGCAGAAGCACTCGGCCGTGCTGCCGATGCTGCACCTGGTGCAGTCGGTGGACGGCCGCGTCTCGCCGGCCGGCATCCGGATCATCGCGGAGCTGGTGGGCCAGACCGAGGCACAGATCACCGGTGTGGCCACCTTCTACACCATGTACAAGCGTCGCCCCGCGGGAGAGCACCACGTCGGTGTCTGCACCACCACCACCTGTGCGGTTCTGGGTGGCGACATCCTGATGAGCTGCATGGAGAAGAAGCTCGGCATCAGCGAGGGGCAGACCACGCCCGACGGCAAGATCTCGCTGGAGCGCCTCGAGTGCAATGCCGCCTGTGACTACGCCCCCGTGATGATGGTCAACTGGGAATTCTTCGACAACATGACGCCCCAGAAGGCCGACGAGCTGATCGACGCCCTGGTCCAGGGCCAGGAGGTGCAGTCGCCGCGCGGCGCCACCATCACCAGCTGGAAGGAGGCCGAGCGGGTGATCGCCGGCTTCCCCGACGGTCGTGCCGACGAGGGCCCCGCCGGTGGCGAGCCCTCGCTGCGGGGCACCCGCATTGCCCAGGAGCAGGGCTGGACGGCCCCGAACCCGGCCGAGATCCCGGCCCCCACCCAGGAGGAGGCGAAGTGACCGACACCCTGACCCCCGTCCTGAGCAAGAACTGGGCGGATGACCGGTCCTGGAAGATCAGCAACTACGAGCGCCAGGGCGGCTACAACGCGCTGCGCAAGGCCCTCAAGATGCAGCCGGCCGACGTGATGAACGAGGTCAAGGACGCCGGGCTGCGCGGCCGCGGTGGCGCTGGCTTCCCCACCGGACTCAAGTGGTCCTTCGTGCCGCAGGACAACCCGAACCCGAAGTACCTCGTCGTCAACGGCGACGAGTCGGAGCCGGGCACCTGCAAGGACATGCCGCTGATGATGGCGAGCCCCCACACCCTGGTGGAGGGCGTCATCATCAGCTCATATGCCATTGGTTGCAATACGGCCTTCATCTACATCCGTGGTGAGGTGCTGCACGTGATCCGTCGCGTCCAGCAGGCCGTGCGTGAGGCCTACTCGGCTGGTTACGCAGGCAAGAACATCCTGGGGACCGGCTTCGACCTGGACATCATCGTCCACGCCGGCGCGGGCGCCTACATCTGTGGCGAGGAGACCGCACTGCTCGACTCCCTCGAGGGTCGCCGCGGTCAGCCCCGACTGCGCCCGCCCTTCCCGGCGGTCGCCGGCCTCTACGCGTCGCCCACCGTGGTCAACAATGTGGAGTCGATCAGCTCCGTGCCGAGCATCATCGAGCACGGCAAGAACTGGTTCGCCCACATGGGCACCGAGAAGAGCAATGGTTACACGCTGTACTCGGTCTCCGGCCATGTGAAGCACCCAGGCCAGTACGAGGCACCGATGGGCATCACCCTGCGCCAGCTGCTCGAGCTGAGCGGCGGCATCCGTGAGGGCCACCAGCTGAAGTTCTTCACGCCGGGCGGTTCCTCCACGCCGATCTTCACCGCGGAGCAGATCGACACCCCGCTTGACTACGAAGCGGTCTCCGCTGCCGGCTCGATGCTGGGAACCAAGGCCCTGCAGTGCTTCGACGAGACCACCTCCGTGGTGCGCTCGACGCTGCGCTGGGTGGAGTTCTACAAGCACGAGTCCTGTGGCAAGTGCACCCCCTGCCGCGAGGGCAACTGGTGGCTGGTGCAGACCCTGCGCAATTTCGAGCAGGGAACCGCGCAGGAGGGCGACATCGAGAAGCTGCTGAGCGTCACCGGCAACATGTCGATGAAGTCCTTCTGCACCCTCGCCGACGGCGCCGTGGCCTGTGTGCAGAGCGCCATCAAGCACTTCCGCAGCGAGTTCGAGGCCGGTTACCACACACCGGCCTGGGAACTGTTCCCCTATGAGAAGAGCGCCCTTTTCGCCGATCCGAACAAGGCGGGAGCCCACGCATGAGCGTCGACACCAACAAGACCGCACCGGTCGCCAAGCCCGACGAGGTCAGCTTCACCATTGACGGCATCGAGATGAGCGCGCCCAAGGGCACGCTCATCATCCGCGCCGCCGAGCAGGTGGGCATCGAGATCCCGCGCTTCTGCGACCATCCGCTGCTCGACCCGGCTGGCGCCTGCCGCCAGTGCATCGTCGACATTCCCGACGGTGGCAACGGTCGCCCCATGAAGCCGTCGGCCTCCTGCACCACCACGGTGATGCCGGGCATGAAGATCAACACGGCCGCCACCAGCGAGGTCGTCGCGGATGCCCAGGAGGGCATGCTCGAATTCCTCCTGATCAACCATCCACTGGACTGCCCGATCTGTGACAAGGGCGGCGAGTGCCCGCTGCAGAACCAGGCGATGAGCCACGGCCCGGCAGAGAGCCGCTACGAAGGCGCCAAGCGCACCTTCGCCAAGCCGATCGACATCTCGAAGCTGGTGCTGCTGGACCGCGAGCGTTGCGTCCTGTGCCAGCGCTGCACCCGCTTCAGCGCGCAGATCTCCGGTGATCCCTTCATCAACCTGCAGGAGCGCGGCGCGTTCAGCCAGATCAACACCGACGGTGAGCACGCCTACGACTCCTACTTCAGCGGCAATGTCATCCAGATCTGCCCCGTCGGTGCGCTGACCAGCGCCGACTACCGTTTCCAGAGCCGCCCCTTCGATCTGGTGAGCACGGAGACCAGCTGCGAGCACTGCGCGGCCGGTTGCGCGCTGCGCACGGACCACCGTCACTACCAGGTCAAGCGTCGGCTGGCCGGTCTGGATCCGGAGGTGAACGAGGAGTGGAACTGCGACAAGGGTCGCTTCGCCTTCCTCTCCACCCGGGGCGATGACCGGGTGACCACCCCGCTGGTGCGCCGCGATGGTGTGCTGGTGCCGGCCAGCTGGCACGAGGCCATCGACGCGGCCGTCGCCGGCCTGCAGGCAGCGGGCCAGCAGGTGGGAGTGCTCACCGGTGGTCGACTGCTCACCGAGACCGCCTACGCCTATGGTCGCTTCGCCCGTGCGGTCCTGGGCACCAACAATGTGGACTTCCGCTCGCGTCCGCACAGCATCGAGGAGGCCGACTTCCTGGCCGCCCGGGTCGCCGGCCGTCGTCTGGACGAATCGGTCACCTATGCGGACCTGGAGAATGCCAAGCGCGTCGTGCTGGTCTGCTTCGAGCCCGAGGACGAGAGCCCGATCGTCTTCCTGCGCCTGCGCAAGGCCTTCCGGAAGAACAAGCTCGAGGTGCTCAGCGTCGGCACGCACCTGTCGGACGGCTCCCGCAAGATGGGCGCCCGTCTGGTTCCGGCCCTTCCGGGTCTGGAGTCGCAGGCCCTGGAGCAGCTGGCCGGGCAGGTGCAGCTGGATGCCGACACGATCATCCTGGTGGGGGAGCGGGCGGCCCAGTCCGTCGGCACCCTCGGTGCGGCAAGCCGCCTGGCCGATGCCACCGGCGCCCGTCTGGCCTGGATCCCGCGTCGTGCCGGTGACATGGGTGCGATCGACGCCGGCTGCCTGCCGAACCTGCTGCCGGGCGGACGCCCGGTGCACGATGCCACCGCGCGCGTCGACATGCAGGCCGCCTGGGGCGTGGAGCACCTGCCGAGCCAGGTGGGCCTGTCGGCCGACCAGATGATCGACGCGGTTGCCCGGGGCAGCCTGAAGGCGCTCGTCGTCTCCGGCGTGCAGCTGGCCGACCTGGCCGACCCGGCCGCGGCCCGTGCCGCGATCGAGTCCGCCGGCTTCGTCGTCAGCCTCGAGCAGCGCCTCTCCGAGGTGGCCGAGCGTGCCGACGTGGTCTTCCCCGTCGCCCTGATCGAGGAGCAGGCCGGCAGCTTCACCAACTGGGAGCACCGCTCCCGCGAGGTGAAGGTGGTCAACCGCCAGAACAAGTCGCCGATGACCGAGATCCGCGTCCTTGCCGCCCTGGCCGACGCGATGGGCACCGACTTGGGAGTCCGCACCGCCAGTCAGGCCGCCGCGGACCTCGCCGAACTCGGCGACTGGGAAGGCGCCCGCGCCACCGTCACCGCCACCTCCCCGGCGGCCGCGCCGCAGGGAGTCCTGCTGGACACCTGGCGCCTGCTGCTGGACGGTTCGGCCGGTGTCGACGGGGCCCAGCACCTGATGGACACCGCACCGGTCGCGGTGGCCCGGGTCTCGGCCACCACGGCTGCCACCCACGGACTTGTCCCCGGCGGCATGGTGCAGGTTCGGACGGCCCGGGGCAGCGTTGACCTGCCAGTGGTCGTCGAGTCCGAGATGGTCGACGATGTCGTGTGGCTTCCCGCCAACTCGGCGCCGGCGACCCCAGAGGCCCTGGCCGCCGGTCACGGCGCGCCGGTCAGCCTCGCTGCCAGCGCAGTTCGCTCCTCAATGGTTGGAGGTGTGGCATGACGCCACTCAACTCTTCGTCGATCTTCGGGCCCGACGTCTGGTGGATCGTCCTGATCAAGGTGGTCGGGGTCTTCATGCTCCAGCTGCTCTGGTGCCTGTTCAACGTGTGGTTCATGCGTCGAATCCTGGGCAAGATGCAGAACCGCAAGGGCCCGATCATGAACACCGCCTTCATCAATGGCATGGGTCAGGCGATCGGTGACGGCATGAAGCTCCTGTTCAAGGAGACCTTCATCCCCAACAACACCGACCGGATCGTCTTCTCCCTGGCCCCGGTGATCGCCGGCATCTGTGCCTTCGCCCCGTGGGCGGTCATCCCGCTGGCCGGCGAGGTGAACATGTTCGGACACACCACGCACCTGCAGGTCACCGACATGCCCGTCGCGGTGCTGTTCACCCTGGCCACCGGATCGATGGCCGTCTACGGCACCGTCTTCGCCGGGTGGAGCTCGGACAACTCCTACTCGCTGCTCGGCGGCCTGCGCGCGAGCGCCCAGATGATCTCCTACGAGGTGGCCATGGGCCTCTCGCTGGTCTCGGTCTTCATCCTCTCGGGCAGCATGTCCACCTCGCAGATCGTCGAGGCCCAGGCGCAGCACATGAACTTCTTCGGGGTCGACGTCCCGATCCCGAGCTGGTACGCGGTGGCGCTCTTCCCGGCCTTCTGCGTCTACTTCATCTCCATCCTCGCCGAGTCCAACACCCCGCCCTTCGACCTGTCGGAGTGCGAGCAGGAGCTGGTCTCCGGCTACTCGACGGAGTACACCGGCTTCCAGTACGGCACCTACTACCTGGCCGAGTTCATCCACATGGCCACCCTGTCCGCGCTGGCGGTGACGCTCTTCTTCGGTGGCTACCGCGCTCCGTGGCCCTTCAACATGATCGAGGGCATCGACCAGGGCTGGTGGGGACTGCTGTGGTTCTTCCTCAAGACCCAGGTGATGATCTTCTGCCTGATCTGGTGCCGCGGCTCGCTGCCCCGCTTCCGCTATGACCAGTTCATGGGCATCGGCTGGAAGCGCCTGATCCCGATCAGCCTGGTCTGGATCGTCTGCGTCACCCTGATGCGCGCCACCATGGGCACCAGCGGCACCGCCCGCATCGTCCTGATGGGCCTGATGGGTGCCGTCGCGCTGGGCCTGCTGGCCTGGCTGATGCTGGGCGGCACCGCCGAGGAGGAGGTCGAGGAGCCGGAGGGTGAGTTCGACGCCTTCGCCGGCGGCTACCCGGTGCCTCCGCTGCCCGGTCAGGAATTGCCGGGGACCACTCGGGTGGTCAGCGCACAGCGCGCTGCGCTCGACGACGATCTCGCGACCACCAAGAACGGAGTTGACGCCTGATGGGTCTCCTCGACCAGTGGGCCGGTTTCGGCATCACTTTCCGAACGATGTTCCGCAAGACCTTCACCCAGGGCTACCCCCAGAAGGGCAAGGAGAAGGTCTTCGCCCCCCGCTTCCACGGACGTCACCAGCTGAACCGCTGGCCGGACGGCCTGGAGAAGTGCGTGGGCTGCGAGCTGTGCGCGTGGGCCTGCCCGGCCGACGCGATCTACGTCGAGGGCGGTGACAACACCGAGGACGAGCGTTACAGCCCCGGTGAGCGTTACGGCCGCGTCTACCAGATCAACTATCTGCGCTGCATCTTCTGCGGCATGTGCATCGAGGCGTGCCCCACGCGTGCCCTCACCATGACCACGGAGTTCAAGCTGGCCGATCGCAGCCGCGAGGTCCTGATCTACGAGAAGGACCGGCTGCTGGCCCCGCTGCTGACCGGCATGGAGCAGCCGCCGCACCCGCGCCGTCTGGGCGATGACGAGAAGGACTACTTCCTCGGTCTGCCGCCCACCGGGCAGCCCGATGTCCGTACCGCACCGCCGAGCACCCAGGGAGGGAACAAATGATCGGCCTCGTCCCGCTCGCGACGGCCCAGGAGGTGGCCTTCTGGGTGCTCGCGCCGATCGCCGTGCTGGGTGCGCTGGGCATGGTGCTCTTCCGCAAGCCCGTGCACTCCGCGCTCTCGTTGGCCGGCATGATGATCTCGCTGGCAGGCCTGTACGCATCGTTGGATGCGCCCTTCCTGTTCGTGGTGCAGATCATCGTCTACACCGGCGCCATCCTGATGCTCTTCCTGTTCGTGCTGATGCTGGTGGGCGTGTCCACCACCGACTCGATGGTGGAGACGATCCAGGGCCATCGCACCGCATCGCTGCTGGCCGCCCTCGGCTTCGGCGTCCTGCTGATCAGCGCGATCGGCAAGGGCATCGTCGGCATGCCGAATGGTCTGGCCGAGGCCACTGCGGAACAGGGCGGCAATGTCCCCGGTCTGGCAGCGCTGATCTTCGGTGACTACATCATCCTCTTCGAGGCCACCAGCGCCCTGCTGATCACGGCAGCGGTCGCGGCCATGGTGCTCGCCCACGGCGAGCAGCTGCGTCCGAAGGTGCGCCAGGCTGGCCAGCTGAAGAATCGTCTGCGCAGCTACGCCACCGAGGGTCGTCACCCCGGTGCGATGCCCAACCCGGGCGTCTACGCCACCAGCAATGCGGTCCAGTCGCCGGCACTGCTGCCCGACGGCACGGTTGCCGAGAACTCGGTGCCCGAGGCCATGGTCGGTCGCGGCGTGGTGGCCAATCCGGAGGAGCTGGCGGGCCCTGCCCAGAAGACCTTCCACGCCATCGAGTCCGTCAAGGCCGAGGAGGGCCGGGAATGAACCCGAACTACTACCTGGTGCTGAGCGCCATCCTGTTCAGCCTGGGCGTGCTCGGCTTCCTGCTGCGCCGCAACGCCCTGGTGGCCTTCATGTCCATCGAGCTCATGCTCAATGCGGCATGCCTGGCGATGGTCAACTTCTCGCACGCCCACGGAAACCTCGACGGTCAGGTGGCCACCTTCTTCGTGATGGTGGTTGCCGCGGCCGAAGTGGTGGTGGGCCTGGCGATCATCGTCACCATTTTCCGCAGCCGACGCTCGGCCTCGGTCGACGACGCAAACCTGCTGAAGTTCTGAGGGGGCATCGGTGAATCTTCTCGAAATCGTCACTCCCGTCGCCGCGACCGGCATGTTCCGGTTTGCGTGGACGATGATCGCGGTGCCCGCCGCGGTGGCAGCCTTCCTGCTGCTGGCCGGCCGGGCCACCGACAAGTGGGGCCACCTGCTCGCCACGGCGGCAGCCCTCTACTCCTTCTCCATCGGCGCCTGCCTGTTCGCCGAGATGATGCTGGCCGACGAGGCCAACCGCGCCGTCTCGCAGCACCTCTGGACGCTGCTCGAGTCGGGCAACTGGAAGATCAACGTCGGTCTGCTGATCGACCAGCTCTCCATCCTGTTCGTCCTGCTGATCACCGGCGTCGGATCGCTGATCCACATCTACTCGATCGGCTACATGGCACACGACGAGCGTCGTCGCCGCTTCTTTGCCTACCTGAACCTGTTCATCGCCGCGATGCTGGTGCTGGTGCTCGGTGACAACTACCTGATCACCTTCTTCGGCTGGGAGGGTGTGGGCCTGGCCTCGTACCTGCTCATCTCCTTCTGGCAGCACCGCACCTCGGCAGCGGTCGCGGGCAAGAAGGCCTTCGTGGTCAACCGCGTCGGTGACCTGGGCCTGATGATGGCGCTGTTCACCATGCTGGCCCAGTTCGGCAGCACGGCCTTCATCGACGTCAACGAGCAGGCCGCCGGCCTGTCGTCCACCTGGGCGACGCTGCTCGGCCTCTTCCTGCTGCTCGCCGCCTGCGGCAAGTCGGCGCAGGTGCCGCTGCAGTCCTGGCTGCTCGACGCCATGGAGGGCCCGACCCCGGTCTCGGCCCTGATCCACGCCGCCACGATGGTGACCGCTGGTGTCTACCTGGTCATCCGCAGCCACCACATCTACGACCAGACGCCCACCGCGCAGCTGGCCGTCGCGGTCGTCGGTACCGTCACCCTGCTCTTCGGCGCCTGGATCGGTACCAGCAAGGACGACATCAAGAAGGTGCTGGCCGGCTCCACCATGAGCCAGATCGGCTACATGATGCTCGCCGCCGGCCTGGGCCCGATCGGTGCGGCCTTCGCCATCTTCCACCTGGTCACCCACGGCTTCTTCAAGGCCAACATGTTCCTGGGTGCCGGTTCGGTCATGCACGGCATGAACGACGACGTGGACATGCGCCACTTCGGTGCTCTGTCCAAGGCGATGCCGATCACCTTCCTCACCTTCGCGATGGGCTACCTGGCGATCATCGGCTTCCCGTTCACCTCGGGCTTCTACTCCAAGGACCACATCATCGAGGCGGCCTTCGAGAAGTCCCCGGTCTTCGGTGGCCTCGCGCTGCTGGGCGCCCTGGTGACGGCCTTCTACATGACTCGCCTGATGATGATGACCTTCTTCGGTGACAAGCGTTGGCTCGACGGCGTGCACCCGCACGAGTCGCCCGCCACCATGACCGTCCCGCTGGTCATCCTGGCCATCCTGTCGATCGTCGCGGGCGCCGTGATGAACAACTGGATCGGTGACTGGTTGGCCCCGGCCACCGGTGCCGAGGTGCACGAGATGCAGCTGCTGCACATCACCACCATCGGCTGGATCACCATGGCCACCGTCGCGCTGGGCGTCTTCCTGGGCTGGTTCTTCTTCCGCAAGGACATCCCGGCCTACCAGCCGGCCACCGACAATGTCTTCGCCCTCGCGGGTCGCAATGACCTCTACGGCGACGCATTCAACGAGGCCGTCTTCATGCGTCCGGGTCAGGCGCTCGTGGGTGCTGTCGACCACGCCGACCGCCACGTGGTCGACGGTGCCGTGATGGGTACCGCCACCGCCCTGGCCGGCCTTTCCACTGCCGTCCGCAAGCTGCAGAACGGTTACGTCCGCAGCTATGCCCTCACCATGGTCGCCGGCGCGGTCCTGGTTGGGCTTGCACTGATCCTCGGCCAGCTGGCCTGAGGGGAGGAGAAACGATGACTTTCCCCCTGCTCACCGCGCTGGCCCTGGTGCCACTGGTCGGTGGCCTGCTCCTCTTCTTCGTGAAGGGAAGTGCCGGCAAGATGCTGGGCCTGGGCGTCAGCCTGGTGACCCTGGCACTGGGGCTGGCCGCCTTCTTCAGCAGCAGTGACCTGGCGGAGACCCACGTGTGGATCTCCTCGATCGGTGCCCACTACGCGCTCGGCCTGGACGGCATGGCCAAGGCCATGGTCCTGCTGACCGTGGTCCTGGTCCCGATCGTCCTGCTGGCCGAGTGGAATGTGGACGAACAGCCCGGAACCTGGGGCGCCAGCACCTTCTTCGCGCTGGCCCTGGTCCTGGAGGGCCTGGCCCTGTTCGTCTTCATGGCCACCGACGCGCTGCTCTTCTACATCTTCTTCGAAGCCACGCTGATCCCGATGTACTTCCTGATCGGTGGCTGGGGCGGCCCGCGCCGCGCCCAGGCTGCGCTGAAGTTCCTGCTCTACTCGCTGGCCGGTGGTCTGGTGATGCTGGTCAGCATCATCGGTCTGGGTGCCCACACCGCCGCCTCGGCCAATCCGAGCTTCCTGATCGACGACCTGGCCGCCCTGAACATCGACGGCAATGTGGGCCGCTGGCTGTGGCTGGGCTTCTTCATCGCCTTCGCCATCAAGGCCCCGATGGTGCCGGTGCACACATGGCTCCCGGACACCGCCGAGCAGGCCACCCCCGGCTCCTCGACGCTGCTGGTCGGCATCCTGGACAAGATCGGCACCTTCGGCATGATCCGCTTCTGCCTGGAGATCTTCCCGGAGGCCAGCAAGTGGGCCACCCCGGTGGTGCTCGGCCTGGCCGTGCTGTCGATCTTCTACGGCGCGCTGATGGCGATCGGCTCGAAGCACCTGCTGCGTCTGGTCAGCTACACCTCGATCAGCCACTTCGGTTTCATGGTGCTGGGCATCTTCGCCTTCACCACGCAGTCGATGAATGGTGCGATCTTCTACATGCTCAACCACGGCTTCTCCACAGCGGCCCTCTTCCTGGTGGTGGGCTTCATCGTCCGCCGTCGTGGATCGGCCGACATCGAGGCCTTCGGCGGCGTGCAGAAGGTGGCTCCGGTGGCTGCCGGCCTCTTCCTGGTCTCCGGCCTCTCGGCGCTGGCCCTGCCCGGCATGTCCAGCTTCATCAGCGAGTGGATGGTCATGGCCGGTGCCTGGCAGCGCCACCCGGTGCTGACCGCGGTCTCCGCCATCGGCACCGTGCTGGCCGCCCTCTACGTGCTGCTGGCCTACCAGCGCACGATGACCGGCCCGGTCACGGAGCAGGCGGAGGAGCACTTCACCAACAATGACCTGGACCTGCGTGAGAAGGCCGTGATGGCCCCGATCATCGCACTGCTGCTGGTGCTGGGCTTCATGCCCACGCCGATGCTCAAGGTCACCGAGAACACCGTGAAGGACACCATGGCCACCGTTGGCATGACCGATCCGGCACCCGTCGTGAAGGGGGAGAAGTGATGGTTCCCTTCGACATCATGGTCCCGATGGAGTTTTCCTACCCGCAGCTCGAGTACCGCCTGCTGGCGCCCATGATCGTGGTGCTGGTGGGTGCCGGTCTGGGCATCGGCGTCGAGTCGACGAGCAAGCGCGGCCCGCGTTACGGCGCGCAGCTGATCGTCACCTCGATCACGCTGCTCACCGCGCTCGTCGTGACGGTCAGCAACTGGCTCAGCGGCGGCCGTCAGATCGGCGCGATGGGCATGATCGCCTTCGACGGTCCCACCTATTTCGTGTGGGCCTGCCTGCTGGTCTTCGGGCTGCTGGCGGCGCTGCTGTTCGCCGAACGCAAGGTCTCGGGTGGCCAGTCGCAGTTCACGCCGATGGGTTCGGCCGTTCCCGGTTCGCCCCTGGAGCGCGAGGCGAGCGCGGCCCGTGCCGAGCACACCGAGGTCTTCCCGCTGCTGCTGTTCAGCCTGTTCGGCATGATGCTGTTCGCCGCCTCGAATGACCTCCTCGCGATGTTCGTCGCGCTGGAGATCTTCTCCCTGCCGCTGTACCTGCTGGCGGGCCTGGCGCGTCGTCGCCGGATGCTCAGCCAGGAGGCCGCGCTGAAGTACTTCCTGCTGGGCTCGCTGTCCAGTGCGATGTTCCTCTACGGTGTGGCGCTGCTCTACGGCTTCTCCGGCTCCTTCCAGCTGCGTCACATCGACGCGGCGGTCTCGGCCGGCACGCAGGGCCGTGGCCTGCTGATGGCGGGCATGGCGCTGGTGGCCATCGGCCTGCTCTTCAAGGTGGGTGCGGTGCCCTTCCACTCCTGGACGCCCGACGTCTACACGGGTTCGCCCACTCCGGTCACCGGCTTCATGGCGATCTGCACCAAGTTCACCGCGGTGGTCGCGCTGATGCGCGTCTTCTACGTGGGCCTGGGCGGCGCCCGCTGGGACTGGCAGCCGCTGCTGGCGGCCATCGCCGTGCTGACCATGGTGGTGGGTGCTCTCGTCGCCCTCAGCCAGACCGACGTGAAGCGCATGTTGGCCTACTCGTCGATCGCCCACGCAGGCTTCATCCTGGTGGCCGTCGTCGGCGCCAACACGGCCGTCAGCGGTCTGCCGGTCGGTGGCATCGGCTCCACCGCGGCGGTGCTCTTCTACCTGGCCGCCTACGGTCTGGCCACGCTGGGCGCCTTCGCCCTGATCCCGATGGTGCGCAAGGCGGGTGGCGAGGCCACCGGTCTGGCCTCGTGGCGGGGCATCGGCCGTCGCAAGCCGGTGGTGGGCGTGATGATGACGCTCTTCCTGCTGAGCTTCGCCGGCATCCCGCCGACCGCGGGCTTCGTCGGCAAGCTGCTGGCCTTCACCGCCGCCTGGAAGGGCGGGTACGCCTGGCTGGTGGCCGTCGCCATCCTGCTGAGCCTGGTGGCCGCTTTCTTCTACATCCGCATGATCGTCGTGATGTTCTTCCGTGACCCGGTGGACGACGAGGTGGAGGTGGCGGAGGCCTCGTGGATGAGCTGGCTCGTCGTGGCCGTGGGCGCCTTCGGCACCCTGGCCCTTGGCGTGTGGAGCCAGCCGCTGGTCGACTTCGCGGAGAAGGCTTCGATCTTCCTGCGCTGACCCCGGGGACATCACATCCGCTGCACGGCCCGCTCTCCCCATCCGGGAGGCGGGCCGTGCGGCGTCGTGGAGGCCTCTGGGGCGCTGCCCGCCGTGGAATTCCCCCTGCCAGGCGGGCTCGCCCAATTGGGCGGTCGCTTCACCAACCACTAGGCTGGTCCAAGGTGTCGGATGACCCCAGCCGCATGAAATGAGGAGAACTGTGACCCACGTCGTGGACGAGGACTTCGAGGCCTCCGTCACCGGTCGGCTTGCCGTCATCGAGGACGAACTGGTCAAGGCCGCCGTCGCCGACAGTCCCTTCGTCACTGAGGCTGCGCGTCACATCATCAATGCCGGCGGCAAGCGCTTCCGTCCCCTGCTGGTGATCCTCGGCTCACACTTCGGCAACGACGTCGACGAGGCCGACCTGACCCGTGCGGCGCTGGTGGTGGAACTCACCCACGTCGCCAGCCTGTATCACGACGATGTGATGGACGACGCGGACATGCGGCGTGGGGCGCCGAGCGCCAACCGTCGCTGGGACAACTCGATCGCCATCCTGGTCGGCGACTACCTCTTCGCTCGCGCCTCCACCACGGTCGCGGACCTGGGCACCGAGTACGTCCGGCTGCAGGCGGAGACCTTCGCGCGGCTGGTGCAGGGCCAGATCGCCGAGACCCGTGGCCCGCAGGGCGACGAGGACCCGCTGGCGCATTACCTGCAGGTGGTGGCCGACAAGACCGGTTCCCTGATCGCCACCTCGGCCGTCTTCGGCGGCATGGTCGCCGGGGCGTCGCAGGAGTACCTGTCCGCGCTGGATGCCTTCGGCGAGGAGATCGGCGTCGTCTTCCAGCTCAGCGACGACATCATCGACATCACCAGCAATGAAACGGGCAAGACCCCCGGCACAGACCTGCGCGAGGGCATCCCGACGCTGCCCACCCTGATGCTGAAGGCATCGAAGGATCCGGCGGACCAGGCGCTCACGGACCTGATCGCCTCCGATCTCAGCTCCGACGAGAAGTTGGCCGAGGTGCTGGAGCAGTTGCGCGCCCATCCGGTGATCGAGCAGGCCCGCGCGGAAGTGCAGCGCCACGCTGATCTGGCCCTGTCCTACCTGGAGCCGCTGCCCGAGGGGCCGGCCAAGGAGGCCCTGGCCAAGATCTGCAACGACCTGGTGAGCCGCTCCGCCTGACGAGGCCCCTCTCGAACGACGAAGCCCCGGCCGGATCATCTCCGGCCGGGGCTTTCGCGGTTCCTGAGGGTGGGCGCCACGAGCGTCGGCTCACCAGATCCGCACGCGCTCCTCGGGCGCCAGCCACATCCCGTCGCCGGGGGCGGTCTGGAAGGCCTCGTGGAAGGCATCCTGGTTCATCGCGACCTGGTTGGTTCGGAATTCCGCGGGGGAGTGCGGATCGATCACCAGCAGCCGCCGGGCGGTCTCGTCGCGGTACTTGGCGCGCCAGATGGTGGCATAACCGTGGAAGAGGCGCTGGAGCCCGGTCAGGCCGTCCACCGGCTCCGGGTCCTCGCCATCGGTGCTGATCTGCCAGGCCTTGAGGGCGATCCCCAACCCACCAAGGTCTCCGATGTTCTCGCCGATGGTCAACTCGCCGTTGACGTGTGGGCGGGGATCGTCATCGGTGAGTTGGCGGGGCGTGAGGGCCGCATACTGGGCCTTGAGGGCATCGGCGCGGGCAGAGAAGGCCGCCCGGTCCTCGGCGGTCCACCAGTCACGCAGGCGCCCGTCGCCGTCGCACCGGGAGCCCTGGTCATCGAAGCCGTGGCCGATCTCGTGCCCGATCACCGATCCGATGGCGCCGTAGTTGACGGCGTCGTCTGCCTGCGGGTTGAAGAAGGGCGGCTGCAGGATAGCGGCCGGGAAGACGATCTCGTTGCGCAGCGGGTGGTAGTAGGCGTTGACCGTCTGCGGGTACATCAGCCACTCGTCGGGATCCATCGGGGTGCGCAGCTTGTCCACCGCACGACGCCACTCGAAGAGTCCCCCCTGCAGGATGGAGCCCACCAGGTCGCCCGGGATAACCTCCAGTGCGTCGTGACTGCGCCAGGCCCGGGGGTGGCCGATCTTGGGGCGGAACTGCTCCAGCTTGTGCAGCGCCTCCTGGCGGGTCTGCTCGCCCATCCAGTCCAGCTGGCTGATCGACTGGCGGTAGGCCTCCAGCAGGTGGGCCACCAGCTCGTCCATCCGCTGCCGGGCCTCCGGGGAGAAGTACCGTTCGACGTAGATGCGCCCGACGGCCATGCCCAGCACCCACTCCACGAGCGCGACGCCGCGCTTCCACCGGGGCTCCTGCTCCTGCACACCCATCAGACGGGTCTGGTAGAAGTCGAAGGTGCCGGTGACGAAGTCGTCGCTGAGGAAGTTCGCCAGGTCGTGCACCAGGTGCCAGCGGGCCCAGGCGCGCCAGGCCGGCAGGTTCTCGTCGGTGACGAGCTCCGCCAGGCCGCTCAGGTAGCTGGGCTGGCAGTTGATGACCAGATCCAGCTCGTCGGCCTCGACGGCCAGCCCACGGGCCACGGCGTCCAGGTGCAGGGCCGGCAGTTCCTCGGTGAGCCGGGCCCAGCTGGTCGGGTTGTGCTTGGCGCCCAGGTCACGGCTGCGCTCGCGGGTCCAGTGCGCGGCGGCGATCCGGGTCTCCAGGTCCAGCACCAGGGCAGCCTGCTCGTCGGCGTCCGCGACGCCGGCCAGCCCCAGCATCTCGGCCACATGGGCCAAGTAGGCCTCGCGGAGCTCCGCGTGCGAGTCCTCCAGGTAGTATTCCCGGTCCGGCAGTCCGAGCCCCGACTGATGGCAGAACATGGCGTAGCGGGTGGGGTTGTCCATGTCGGCGTCGGGGCCCAGAGCGAAGGGGGCGGACAGCTCGTGTTGCAGGCACCAGCCCCAGAACTGCGCCAGTGACTGGGCATCGGCGATCCGGTCGACGCGCTCCAGCAGGGGCAGCAGGGGAGCGGCGCCCAGCGCCTCGACCGTCTCGGTGTCCATGAAGGTGCCATACAGTGCGGCGATCTTGCCGGCCTCGCTGCCTGGATCCGGGGCCCCATCGGCGGCCAGCTCCTCGACGATCTCACGGACGGCCTGCCTGGACTGTTCCCGCACCGTCTGGAAGGCGCTGGCAGAGGCCTTGTCGGCGTCGATGGGTGTCCTGGTCAGCCAGGAGCCGTTCACATGCCGGAACAGGTCGTCCTGCGGGCGGGTGGCGGGATCGAGCGCAGACGCGTCGAGTGCGGGGTGGTCCAGTGCAGGGTGGTCCAGTGCAGGGTGGTCCAGTGCAGGGCCCATCAGAGGATCGTCCAGGTGTCGCGACCATTCACCATGGCCTGCAGGCCGGACGCGGTCCGGTCACCGTGGGCCACCAAGATCTGCTCACGCGCCAGGTCGTCGTAGGCGGGACGCTCCACATTGCGGAAGACGCCGATCGGCGATCGGTGCATGACACCGCCGTCGGTCAGGCGGCTCAGCGCGAAGGCCAGCGACGGGTCGGCGTGGTGCTCGTCGTGGACCAGGATCTTGTCCAGGCCCACCTCGGACACCTCGACCACCTCCACCGAGCCGTCGCTCTTCTGGACGACGCCCAGGTGGTTCTCGGCGCCGAAGACGATCGGCTCGCCGTGGCGCAGCGGGATGATCGACTCGTCGGAGCCACTGCCCTTGAGGTCCTCGAAGGCGCCGTCGTTGAAGATGGGGCAGTTCTGGTAGATCTCGATCAGCGCGGTGCCCCGGTAGTTGGCAGCCGCCTTCAGCACCTGCGTGAGGTGCTGGCGGTCGGAGTCGACGGTGCGGGCGACGAAGCCGGCTTCGGCGCCCAGGGCGAGGGAGACGGGATTGAAGGGCGTGTCCAGCGAGCCGAGCGGGCTGGACTTGGTGACCTTGCCCGCTTCGGAGGTGGGGGAGTACTGACCCTTGGTGAGGCCGTAGATCCGGTTGTTGAACAGCATGATCGTCATGTTGACGTTGCGTCGGATCGCGTGGATCAGGTGGTTGCCGCCGATCGACAGGGCATCGCCGTCGCCGGTGACCACCCAGACACCCAGATCGGGACGGGTGGTGGCCACACCGGTGGCGATGGCCGGGGCGCGGCCGTGGATCGAGTGCATGCCGTAGCTGTCCACGTAGTACGGGAAGCGTGAGGAGCAGCCGATGCCCGAGACGATCACGGTGTTCTCGCGCTTGATGCCCAGCTCCGGCATCAGTCCCTGGAAGGCGGCGAGGATGGCGTAGTCACCGCAGCCTGGGCACCAGCGCACCTCCTGGTCGCTGGTGAAGTCCTTGCGGTTCAGCGGCTCGATGCTCAGCGGGACTCCGGCAAGACCGCGGTAGCCGGAGGCCTGGTCGGCAGTGGTGGTCACTTCTGCTCCTCGGTGGTGGGGTTGATTCGGGCCGACTCGGCGCGCAGCTGCGCCTGCTCCGAGTCGGGGGCGAGTTCGCCGTCGCCCATGTCCTCGCTGCCGGGGCCCTGCGGCGCATCCACATCGGCAACCTGGCCCTGCCCGGACGGGGTGAGCGCGTCGATCTCCTGTTCCAGGTCCGCCGCCAGCTCGTTGAGCGAGATGGGCAGGCCGAAGACGCGGGAGTAGCTCTGCACGTCGACGAGGTACTTGGCGCGCAGCATCATGGCGAACTGACCCAGGTTCATCTCCGGGACGATCACCTTCTCGTAGCGCTTGAGCACCTCGCCAAGATTGGCGGGCAGCGGGTTCAGGTGACGCACGTGGGTCTGGGCGATGGCCCGGCCGTCCTTGCGCACGCGGCGCACTGCCGCGGCGATGGGGCCGTAGGTGGATCCCCAGCCCAGCACCAGCACCTTCGCGTCGCCAGTGGGGTCGTCCACCTCGACGTCGGGAATGTCACGCACGATGCCGTCCACCTTGGCCTGGCGCAGGCGCACCATGTGGTCGTGGTTGGCGGGATCGTAGGAGATGTTGCCAGTGCCGTCAGCCTTCTCGATGCCGCCGATGCGGTGCTCCAGACCGGGGGTGCCCGGCTTGGCCCAGGCGCGGGCGAGCGTCTCGGGATCGCGCTTGTAGGGCAGGAAGTCCTCACCGTCATTCGGTCCGGTGGCGAAGTTGGGGTCGATCTGCGGGATCTGGTCGATCTCCGGGATGCGCCACGGCTCGGCGCCATTGGCGAGGTAGCCGTCGGAGAGGAAGATCACCGGGGTGCGGTAGGTGACCGCTATCCGCACCGCCTCCACGGCCATCTCGAAGCAGTCTGCGGGCGTGGCCGGGGCGAGCACCGGCAGGGGGGCCTCGCCATTGCGGCCGTACATCACCTGCAGCAGGTCTGCCTGCTCGGTCTTGGTGGGCATGCCGGTGGAGGGCCCGGCGCGCTGCACGTCGACGACCACGAGCGGCAGTTCGGTCATCACGCCCAGACCGATGGTCTCGGCCTTGAGGGCGATGCCGGGGCCGGAGGTGGAGGTGACGCCGAGCGCCCCGGCGAAGGAGGCGCCCAGGGCGGCACCGACGCCAGCGATCTCGTCCTCGGCCTGGAAGGTGATGACGCCCTGGTCCTTGTGCTTGCTCAGCTCGTGCAGGATGTCGGAGGCAGGGGTGATGGGGTAGGAGCCCAGGAAGAGCTGGAGACCGGCCTTCTCGGCGCCGACGATCAGGCCGTAGCTGGTGGCCAGGTTGCCCGAGATCTGACGGTAGATGCCGGGCTGCATCGGGGCCTTGGCCACCTCGTAGCGCACCGCGAACTCCTCGGTGGTCTCACCGTAGGCATAGCCCGCGCGGAAGGCGGCGATGTTGGCATCGCGGATCTCCGGCTTCTTGGCGAACTTCTCCGCGAGGAACTGTTCGGTTCCCTCGGTGGGGCGGCTGTAGAGCCAGTTCAGCAGACCCAACGCGAACATGTTCTTGGAACGGGCCGATTCCTTGCGGCCCAGGCCGAACTCCTTGACTGAGCCGACGGCCAGGCCGGTCAGGTCCAGTGCGACCACCTGGTAGTCGGTGAGCGAGCCGTCCTCCAGCGGATTGGCCTCGTAGCCCACCTTGGTGAGGTTGCGCTTGGTGAACTCGGCGGTGTCCACCAACACCAGACCACCGCGCGGCAGATCCTTCAGGTTGGCCTTCAGTGCGGCGGGGTTCATCGCCACCAGCACGTCGGGATGGTCACCGGGGGTGACGATGTCGAAATTGGCGAAGTGCACCTGGAAGCTCGAGACGCCGGGCAGCGTGCCCTGCGGGGCGCGGATCTCTGCCGGGAAGTTCGGCAGCGTGGAGATGTCATTGCCCATCGTCGCCGAGTCGTGCGTGAAACGGTCGCCGGTGAGCTGCATTCCGTCGCCGGAATCACCCGCAAACCTGATCACCACTCGCTCGAGTACCTCTACACCGGTCACAACGGGCCTCTTTCACAACGACGACAACACTCGACTCACAAGCGTAACCCGGGCACGAGCGGGTTAATTCCCGGGGAGGCTAGGCTGACGCCCGTGACAACAGTGGCCCAAGGCGAGTACATCGACTGGTTCGGCGACCAATCCGTGGTCGTCGTGGACCTGGCGCTGGCCTGTTGCGCCATCGAGTCCGAGTTCGCGGTGCCCGTGGGAGCGCCCCGGCTGGATGCGGTGCCCGCTGGGGCGGCCGTGGTGGCCGTGGTCTCCGGCACGCTGACCGACGCGATGTCCCCGCTGGTCAAGGCGCGGATCGACGCGCTGGGCGAGTGCCATGTGGTGAGTTTCGGGGCGTGCGCCTGCGCCGGCGGCCCCTACTGGGATGCGTGGTCGGTGACCAAGGGCATCGACCAGCTGGTCCCGGTGGACAGCTACATCGCGGGTTGTCCGCCACCCCCGTCGGCGCTGCACGAACAGATCGTCGCAGTGCGGGAACGTGCGCTGGTCGCAGGCCCGGGAGGTGCCGCATGACCGAGCAGCAGGGGTCGGGTCTGGCCCACGGACTGAGCGACGAGGTTCGCGACCTGCCCGTGGACGGCTGGCTGGAGTCCGTGCGGGAGACCAGCTCGAGCCACCCCTTCCTGGACTGGATCACCGCCGTCGACGAGTTGGGACGCAGTGACGAATTCCGCGTCATCATCCGTCTGGTGGACTTCTCGACGCAGCCGGCCCGAGGTGTGCGGCTGCAGACACGCGTGCCCCGGCAGGATCCACACCTGCCCAGCTGCACGTCGATCTTTCGTGGCGCTGCCTGGCATGAGCGGGAAGTGCACGACTTCTTCGGAATCCATTTCGACGGGGGTGACGCCGCGCCCCTGCTGAACCACTCGGCGGGCCTGGGCGGCAGCATTGCGCCCCTGCGCAAGGACTTCGTGCTGGCTGCGCGGGCAGCGCAGCCCTGGCCGGGATCCAAGGAGCCGGGTGAGGATGCGTCGGCGCCCAGCCGGCGACGGATGGCTCCGCCCGGGGTTCCCGACCCGTCGGTCTGGGGAGACCGTGACCCGCAGCAGCCGCCTGCCACGCCCGACGAGATCGCGGCCGCCGTCGCAGGTGGCCGGGTGAGGAGGCGCCGATGACGCAGGATCCACGGCAGACCCCCGGGATGGTCCACGGCGAAGGCGTCGTGCAACACGGCTCCATCCGTCTGGTGGAGGACAAGTGCACCTCCTGCATGATCTGCGCTCGCGAATGCCCGGCCTGGTGCATCCAGATCGATTCCCACACCGAGAAGGTCGAAGGAGAGGGCGGCGCTCCGATCGGTGGCGCCGCGGCAGCCTCCCGCACTTCCGGCTATGCGCGCTCCCGGGAACGCTCCCGCAATGTGCTGGACCGTTTCGAGATCGACTGGTCACTGTGCATGTACTGCGGCATCTGCGTGGAGGAGTGTCCCTTCGACGCCCTGGAGTGGGCCGGCGCGCACGTCTCCAGCGCCCCGACGCTCGACGGCCTGCGGCAGGGACGCGAGCAGCTGCGGTGAGTCTTGCCTCGAGCATCCAGAGCCTGGACCTGCACTGGAGCAGCGTGCGACGGGCCTGGGCCGTGCCGAATGTGCGACGGGGTGCCTACGGCACCTCGCTGATCGCGCTCGGATCGCTGACGCCGGCCTACCTCCCGCAGAATTCTCCGTGGTGGCGGGTGCTGCGCTGGCTGCACTTCACGGGCACTCCCGCCCGGGTGGTGGGGACGCTGCTGGTGATGGCCGGGCTGGCCCTCCTGGTGGACGCCTGGTTCCGGATGCGTCCCGGCGCGCAGGCGCAGGGCGAGGCCGTCGCCTACACGCACCTCAAGCACTGGGCCGTGCTGGGCATCTGGGGCGCGCCCTTCCTGCTGGCCCCACCCATCTTCAGCCACGACGCCTATTCCTATGCCGCCCAGGGCTGGCTGATCCACAACGGCATCAACCCGTACCACGGCAATGTGATGCTGCTGCCGGGCGCCTTCGCAGACCAGGTGGCGTGGGTCTGGCGGCGCACGCCGGCGCCCTACGGCCCGCTCAGTCTGCAGATGCAGCACCTGATCGTGGACATGACGGGATTCGACCCCTACCTGTCCGCGCTGGCGATGCGCATCCCCGCCCTGCTGGGGGTGGTCATGATCGGACTGCTCGTGCCGCGGATCGCCGTTGACCTACGCGTCGATCCCGCCAAGGCTGCGTGGATGTCCACCCTCAATCCAGTGCTGGTGATCGACTTCATCGGCGGCGCCCACAATGACGCCCTGATGGTGGGCTTGATGGTGCTGGCCATCTGGTTGGCCTACCGCGCCAGCTGGGCGTGGCTACCGGCGGCGGTGGTGATCGGTGCCGCCGCGGCCATCAAACAGCCGGCGATCATGGCCGCCTACGCCCTGCCGCTGATCCCGCGGGGCTGGAACAGCTGGCACTGGCGAGAACTCCTGGTGGTGGTCTCTCGTGCGGTGCTGGGACTGGCGGTGGCGATCGGCAGCTTCGCCCTGATCACCCGGCTCACCGGGCTGGGCTGGGGCTGGCTCGACGCCGTCGACGTGCCCGGCATGGTGGTGACCGTCTCGCCCTTCACCATCCTGGGCCAGGCCTCGCAATTCGTCGCCAACCAGCTGGGCCTGGACCCCACGGGGCACGCCCTGATCCGACTCTCCCGCACCGCGGGCCTGGCGCTGGCGGGCCTCCTGATCAGCGTCTTCGCGGTGACCGTCGCCCGGCACCGGCCGGTCACCTTCCTGTCCTGGAGCTTCCTGGCCGTGGCGCTGTGCGCTCCGGCGCTGCACTCCTGGTACGTGCTGTGGGGCGGGGTGCTGCTGCCGCTCACCCAGCCCTCCAAGAAGATGGTGCGGGCCAGCGTGTACGCCACCGTGGTGCTGCTCAGCTATGCCGCGGTGAACCTGGCCTATCGCAACAGCGTCAGCTCCCTGGACTCGATGAATCCGGCCGTGGCGCTCGGAGTTGCCGCCGTGGCAGGCTTTGGATGGCAGGTCCTGACCCACGAACGGGTCACCGAGGCGCGACGCAATCGCCACAGGAGGCACCATGAGCATGCAGGACAACCAGAAGACCACTGACGGCCAGGCGGCACCGCAGGAACTGGTTCGTTGCCAGATCGACGGTGGCACGGCCAGCCTGGTCCTCGACCGGCCGCGGGCCATCAATGCGCTGGGCGTGGCCATGATGGACACGATCGACGCCCGCCTGCACGAGTGGCGTGATGATCCCCAGGTGGAGCGGGTGGAGATCCGTGGCGAGGGGGAGCGCGGCTTCTGTGCCGGCGCCGATGTGCGCGAGATTCGCACCCTGGTCCTGGAGGATCCCCAGCAGGCCGTCGACTTCTTCACCCAGGAGTACGGGGTCAACCAGCAGATCGCCTCCTACCCCAAGCCGGTCACCTCGTACCTGCACGGCATCTCCATGGGCGGTGGGCTCGGGCTGGCGCTGCATGCCGGCCGGGTGCTGGCCACCGACGACCTCGCCCTGGCCATGCCGGAAGTGGGGATCGGCCTGTTCCCCGACGTCGGCATCACCTGGCAGTTGGCGAAGGCGCCCGGCCAGACGGGTGTCTGGCTTGCCATGACGGGCACGACGATCGACGCGGCGAGCGCCCGGTGGATGGGTCTGGTGCACCAGGTGGAGGGGCTGGGCGACGATGCGCCGTGTGCCGTGGCCGAGGACCAGCCGTGGATCGACGAGTGCTTCACCGGGGACGACGCCGCCCAGATCCTGGAACGTCTCGAGGCCCACTCCGAGCCGCGGGCCCGCGAGTGCGCCGAGCTGGTCCGTCAGAAGTCGCCATGGAGCGTGTGTGTGGCGCTGGAGGCCATCCGTCGCGCCGGGGGCATGTCGTCGGTGGACGAGGTGCTGGCCCAGGACCTGGCGCTGGCACGCAATTTCGTCGCGGACTCCGACTTCGTCGAAGGCGTGCGCGCCCAGCTGGTGGACAAGGACCGCAATCCGCAGTGGCGCCACGCCCGCGTCGAGGACGTGCCCCGCGAGCTGGTGCTGGGCATGTTCCGCTGACCCGCTGCCCGATCTCGTCGAGGGCTCAGAAGTCGTAGTCGACGACCACCGGGGCGTGATCGCTCATCCGGGCGTCGTAGGTGTCGGCCCGGTCGGTGCCGCCCTCGACGGCCAGTTTGGCCAGCTTGGGGCTGGCGAAGTGGTAGTCGATCCGCCATCCGGCGTCGTTGACGAAGGCCTGCCCCATCCAGCTCCACCACGAGTACGGACCGTTCTCGTCGGGGTGCAGGCGTCGGACCACGTCCACCAGGGTTCTGGGGGAGAGGATCTCGTCGAGCCAGGCGCGTTCCTCGGGCAGGAAGCCCTCGCTCTTGAGGTTGCCCTTCCAGTTCTTGATGTCCTGTTCGGTGTGCGCGATGTTGAAGTCGCCCATCACCAGGAATTCTCGGCCTTCGGCGGCGGCCTTGCGTCGAGCCTTGGTGAGGTGGCGGGCGAAGCCCTTGAGGAAGCGCATCTTGCGTTCGTACTTGGCGCCGCCGTCGGGCTTGTCGCGGCCATTCTTCCCGTCGGCCTGGAGTTCGGCGGGTAGCCCTCCCTTGGGCAGATAGAGGCTGGCGACCGTCAGCGGCTTGTCGGCCAGGTCCACTTCCAGGTAGCGACCCTCGGTGGCGAAGGCCTTGAGCTCGCGTGCCAGGGCATCGCGTTCTGCCTCCTCGCGCAGCTCGACGTGCGAGTCGCCCGGGGCGCGCACCAGGGCCCCGGCGCCCCAGCTGCGGATGTCGGTGGGCTTCTCGCGGGTCAGGACTGCGACGCCATTGCGCCCGGCCAGCTGCCCGGCGTCATAGGCCAGGTGGTAGGTGCCGAAGACGCCGTCGGGCAGCAGCGGGACCGGGCAGCGGACCTCCTGGAGAGCGACCACGTCGCAGCCGCGGGTGGCGAGCCAGTCCTCGAAGCCCCGCTTCTGGGTGGCCCGGATTCCATTGACGTTGAAGGTGGCGACGCGGAACATGGCCGCCAGCCTAGCCCGGAGACGCACCGGTGCCCGTCCGCCGGGAGGCTGACGGGCACCGGATGCTCAGCGGGGCTGGGGCTCAGGCTGCCACGGTGTGGTTGGGCAGGTGCTGCGGGTCACCCGTGAGGGCGGCCAGCTGGCGGCGGATCCCCAGCGCTTCATCGGCACGCCCCTGCCGTTCGATGGAGCGGGCGAGGAGCAGCAGCGCGTACTCGTCGGTGGGGTCGGCGGCCAGGATGGTGCGGCACTGTTCCTCGGCGCGGCCCAGCGAGGCCCGGTGGTAGTAGGCCCGGGCCAGGTATTCCCGCGCCAGCCCGTGGTGGGGGTCCTCCGCGAGCACCTCGAGGAAGTTCTCGGCAGCGGTGCGGTAGTCGCGCTCGTCGAAGGCGCGCACGCCGGCTGCAAAGGTCAGGGTGGTGGGCACGATGCTCATCGGAATACCTCCTTGGGGTATCTGGATGATGCCTCAACCGTGCCCGTGACGGATCTATTCCCCGGGGTCAGCGGGGGCCGGGGTCAGCGGTGGATCAGGGTCAGCGGTAGTTCACGAACTGGACGGCGAAGTCGTAGTCCTGTGCCTTCACCAGTTGCTGGACCGCCTGCAGGTCGTCGCGCTTCTTGGAGCTGATGCGCAGCTCGTCGCCCTGGATCTGCGCCTTGACGCCCTTGGGGCCCTCGTCGCGGATCAGCTTGGAGATCTTCTTGGCATTCTCCTGGCTGATGCCCTGCTTGGTGGTGCAGGTGATCTTCCACATCTTGCCGCTGAGACGGGGATCTCCGGTCTCCAGCGCCTTCAGGCTGACTCCGCGCTTGATGAGCTTGGACTGGAAGACGTCGAGGACGGCCTTGGCGCGCTCCTCGCCATTGCTCTCGATCTCGATGGTCTCGTCCCCGGACCACTTGATGGTGGAGTCGGTGTTCTTGAAGTCGAAGCGCTGGCTCACCTCGCGGGCGGCCTGGCCCAGTGCATTGTCCACCTCCTGGCGGTCCACCTTGCTGACGATGTCGAAGGAGCTGTCGGCTGCCATGGGGCCTCCTGTGCTGGCCGGCGCGGGGCCGGGGGTGGTCGGGTGGAAGTGATGCCCGGGTGGAAGTGATGCCCGGGGCATCTGGTCGTCCCCATTCTGCCACTCGGCCTCCGGTGGCACGTCCCGGCACGGCTCGCCGGTGTGCTGGAGCAAGGCGGGGGAGCTGCGGTGTTGGCTCGATTGGCACGATCGGGATGACTCCTGCTAGTGTTTCTCCTCGCCGGGTTCACCGGCATGGCAGGTTGCCCGAGTGGCCAAAGGGAGCAGACTGTAAATCTGTCGGCGTACGCCTACGTAGGTTCGAACCCTACACCTGCCACTCGAAAGCCCCGGATCGTGATCCGGGGCTTTCGTGTCATCTGGGCGGTGTCATCTGGGCGGTGTCATCTGGGCGGTGTCAGCTGGGTGTGCTCGGGGATGTCTTGCCCGATGACGCATCATGGACACCGTTGACCCAGGATCTTGGAGCAGGACGACAGGAGGGTGATGGGCAGCGAACAGGGATCTGCCGAGCTGCTGCGCGCGGCCGGAATGCGGGTCACCGCCATCCGGACCGCCGTGCTGGACGTCCTGGCGGAGGTCACCCACGCCGAGGTGGACGCGGTGCGCACCGGCGTGCTGCAGCGTGTGGGTTCCGCGTCGGTCCAGTCCGTCTACGACGCACTGAATGCCTTGCGTGAGGCGGGGGTGGTGCGCAAGGTCGAGCTCGCCGGGCATCCGGCGCTCTACCAGTTGCACGCCCATGACAACCATCACCACATGGCCTGCCGGGAGTGCGGCAAGATCGTCGATGTGCCGTGCGCCGTGGGGCGCATGCCCTGCTTGACGCCGGTGGACACGCACGGCTTCATGCTCGATGAGGCCGAGGTCATCTACTGGGGGCTGTGTCCGGACTGTCGCCGCGACTGAGTCCCCTTGCAGCAGGTCTGGCGCACTCGCGCCGTGCGGAAACCCGATGCCGTCTGGCATCGGGTTTCGTCGTTTTTCAACAGTCGCCGGGGCCTGTCCCGGGGGCCCAGTGCTGGCTAGATTTGAGGTGCTCCCCGATGTGGTGGGTGCAGGTGTGAGCATGACGGCGACGGGTCTTGAAATCCTGCCCCGGAGCCCCTAGACTCAACCTTGAAAGGTTCCAGTTTCTGGAATACTTCCAGATCATTCGATGAAAGGTTCACCCCATGTCCCTGATGAACACCAAGATCAAGCCCTTCAGCACCACCGCCTACAAGGATGGTCAGTTCGTGGACGTCACCGAGGCCGACGTCCTCGGCAAGTGGGCCGTCTTCTTCTTCTACCCGGCCGACTTCACCTTCGTCTGCCCCACCGAGCTGGGCGACATGGCTGACCACTACGAGGAGCTGCAGGGTCTCGGTGTCGAGGTCTTCGGCGTCTCCACCGACTCGCACTTCGTGCACAAGGCCTGGACCGAGGCCTCCGAGGAGGTCGGCAAGATCAAGTACTACATGCTGGGCGACACCACGTGGGAGATCACCAAGAACTTCGACAACCTGCGTGAGGACGAGGGCCGCGCCGACCGCGCCACCTTCCTGATCGATCCCGACGGCGTGATCCAGTACATCGAGACCACCGCCGAGGGCATTGGCCGTGAGGCCGGCCAGCTGATCCGCAAGATCAAGGCCGCCCAGTACGTGCGCAACAACCCGGGTGAGGTCTGCCCCGCCAAGTGGGAAGAGGGCGAGAAGACCCTGAAGCCCGGCATCGACCTCGTCGGCAAGATCTGATCAACCGATCCCAGGATCACACGTTCCAGGAGGGGCGGCGGCCGCGCGCAGCCGCCCCTTCGCGGATCACCCCATTCGTCGTCGCCCGTTCGACAGCACCACCAAGTAGGAGCCATGGCCGTTCTTGATTCCACCCTCACCACCCAGCTCTCGCAGCTGCTGACCAAGGTCGTCGAGCCGATCGAGCTGGTTGCCAGCATCGACGATCGTCCCAAGTCCACGGAGATGGTCGAGCTCCTCAACGAGATTGCTGCCCTCTCCGACAAGATCACCGTCCGCACCGACGGCGACGATGCCCGCAAGCCCTCCTTCTCCATCGAGCGCACCGGCACGGACATCGGTGTCCGCTTTGCCGGCATCCCGCTGGGTCACGAGTTCAGCTCCCTGGTCCTTGCTCTGGTGCAGGTGGGTGGCAACCCCGTCAAGGAGGATGCCGATGTCATGGAGCAGGTCAAGCAGCTCGACGGTGACTACGAGTTCGTCACCTACATGTCGCTGACCTGCCAGAACTGCCCGACGGTGGTGCAGGCGCTCAATGCCATGTCGGTGCTCAACCCGCGCATCAAGCACACGGCCGTCGAGGGCTCCGTCTTCCAGGACGAGGTCAAGGAGAAGAACATCCTGGCCGTGCCGCAGGTCTACCTCAACGGTGAGCCCTTCGCGTCGGGCCGCATGGAGATGGCCGACTTCGTCGCGAAGCTGGACTCCGGCGCCGGTGCCCGCGCCGCGGCCAAGCTGAACGAGCTGGATCCCTACGAGGTGCTGGTGATCGGCCAGGGCCCCGCCGGTGCCGCCGCCGCCATCTACACCGCCCGCAAGGGTTTCCGCACCGGTCTGGTCGGTGAGCGCTTCGGTGGTCAGGTGCTGGACACCATGAGCATCGAGAACTTCATCTCCGTGCCCAAGACCGAGGGCCCCAAGTTCGCGGCCGCGCTGGAGCAGCACGTCGGCGACTACGAGATCGACGTGCACAAGAATGTCTCGGCCACCGGCGTCATCCCGGCCACCGAACAGGGCGGCTACCACACCGTCAAGTTCGGTGAGGAGGCCTCGCTGAAGGCCCGCACCGTGATCCTGGCGACGGGTGCCAGCTGGCGCCTGATGTCGGTTCCCGGCGAGGACGAGTACCGCAACAAGGGCGTCACCTTCTGCCCGCACTGCGACGGCCCGCTGTTCAAGGGCAAGAAGATCGCCGTCGTCGGCGGTGGCAACTCGGGCGTCGAGGCTGCCATCGACCTGGCTGGTGTCGTCGACCATGTGACCGTCGTCGAGTTCATGGACACCCTGAAGGCCGACAATGTGCTGCAGGACAAGCTGCGCTCGATGGGCAATGTGGACGTCATCACCAGCGCCCAGACCACCGAGGTGGTCGGCGACGGCGCCCAGGTGACCGCGCTGAAGTACAAGGACCGCAATACCGAGGAAGAGAAGCAGCTGGACCTGTCCGGCGTCTTCGTCCAGATCGGTCTGCTTCCCAACACCAAGTGGCTCGCTGACAGCGGCATCCAGCTCTCGCCCCGCGGGGAGATCGAGATCAATGACCGTGGCGAGACGTCGGTGCCCGGCATCTTCGCCGCCGGTGACTGCTCCACCGAGCCGTACAAGCAGATCGTCGTCGCGCAGGGTTCTGGTGCCACCGCCGCCCTGAGCGCCTTCGACTACATCATTCGCAATTCCGCCGAGGCCTGATCGGCTGCAGCGCAGAACTGCCCCGCACTCCAGCTGGAGTGCGGGGCAGTTCTGTTCGGTGAACTCGGTGAGCCTGGTGAGTCGTTCCCCGGGCCCGCCGGGGTGTCAGGCCATCAGGCCGGCGGCGGCGATCCGCAATGCGTCCCCGAAGCGGGTCTCGCGCTCGTCGGCCGTCATGTCGCCCGCGCCGTCCTTGAGGTGGTCGCTGACCGTCAGCACGGTGAGGGCCTCGCCGCCCTCGGCCAGGGCGCAGGAGAACAGGGCGGCCGACTCCATCTCGACGCCCAGCGTCCCCAGCTTGTCCAGACCCTCGGTGATGTCCGGGCGGTCCAGGTAGAAGAAGTCGCTGGAGTAGACGGCGCCCACGTGCACCTGGGCGCCGGCCGGGGGAGTGGCGCGCGCCTCGTCGACGGCGCCGCGCAGCATGTCGAAGCTGGCGGTCAGGGAGAGGGTCACGCCCGGCACCTGGATGGTGGAGATGCTCGAATTGGTGTGGGCGGCGTTCGCGATGATCACGTCGCGCACCTTCACCGACGACGAGATGGCTCCGGTGGTGCCCACCCGGCAGATGCGCTTGACGCCGTAGAAGCGGAAGAGTTCCGTGGCGTACAGGGCGGTGGTGGGAACGCCCATGCCGGAGGCCATGACGCTCATCGGGGTGCCCCGGTGGCTGCCGGTGAAGATGTTGTTGCCGCGCACATCGCTGACCAGTCGGGCGTCCTCGAGGAAGGTCTCGGCGATGCGCTTGGCGCGGCGTGGGTCGCCGGGCATCAGGACGAGTTCGGCGATGTCGCCCTTCTCGCAGGAGATGTGGGGTGTGGCCATTGCGCTTCCTATCGTTCGTCGGTCCGGGCCAGCCTAGTCGGCATCGCGTCTGGCGGGGGATCTGGCGGTGCGTGCCGACCCGGGGCTGGCCAGGTGGACCAATCTCGACCAGTGTGTGGTGAATATCACAGAGTGACGGTACGATTTGGCTCAGAAACGTACTTGAGAGAGGTGTGCCGTGCAGGGATCCAGTGAATTCGTGAAGCAGGCAGGCGACGTCGTGGTGGTGGGGGCTCGACGCACGCCCTTCGGCAGGCTCCTGGGGCAGCTCTCCAGCGTGCCCGCCACAGAACTCGGGTCGGTGGCGATCCGGGCCGCCCTTGAGGATGCCGGGGTGCCCGCCGATCAGGTGGAGGCCGTCTTCCTTGGGCAGGTCCTGCAGGCCGGGGTCGGCCAGAACCCGGCCAAGCAGGCCGCGCTGGGCGCCGGCATCCCCGCCAGTGCCCACACCGTCACCATCAACAAGATCTGCCTGTCTGGTCTGACCGCGGTCATCGACGCGGCTCGCCTGATCCGTGCGGGGGAGGCCACCGTCGTGGTGGCGGGCGGCATGGAATCCATGTCCAAGGCTCCCCATCTGGTCCCGGCGATGCGTGCCGGCGTTGCCTACGGCCCCGGTCAGATCGTCGACCACATGGCCTACGACGGGCTGATGTGCGCCGAGAGCGGCATTCCGATGGGGGAGCTCTCCGAGCTGCACGCCGAGCGCTATCCAGTCACCCGCGAGGAGCAGGACCAGTTCGCGGCCAGCTCCCACCAGCGCGCCGCGCAGGCGTGGGAGTCCGGGATCCTCGCCCAGGAAGTGACGCCCGTGACCGTCAAGGGGCGCAAGGGAGACGTCGAGGTAGCCACCGACGAGGGAATTCGCCCGGATTCGACACCCGAATCCCTGGCCCGGCTGCGCCCCGCCTTCACCAAGGACGGCACCATCACGGCCGGCAATGCCTCGCCCATCTCCGACGGGGCGGCCGCCGTGGTGCTCACCACGCGCGCCCGGGCCGAGCGGGAGGGCTGGCCGGTGCTCGCCGTGCTGCGCGCTCCCGGCCAGGTTGCGGGTCCCGATGCGTCACTCCAGGCCCAGCCGGCCCGCGCCATCGAGCGCGCGCTCGAACGTCAGGGGTGGCGGGCTGCGGATCTGGACCTGGTGGAGATCAATGAGGCCTTCGCGGCCGTGGGTGTGCACTCCGCGCGTGAGCTGGGGGTCTCCCTGGACAAGGTGAACACCGCGGGTGGGGCCATCGCGCTCGGCCATCCGATCGGGGCTTCGGGCGCTCGCCTGACCGTCCACCTGGCTCGCGCACTGGCACGCGGCGAGGGGCACCGTGGTGCCATCGGGCTGTGTGGTGGAGGTGGCCAGGGGGACGCCCTGCTGCTGGAGGCTGACCGTGGTCCCGAGCAGTGAAACTGACTCTGGTATTTGGATGTCCAACTATGTAATGTGTGACTTAGGCCACACTTTGGCAGTCAATGACGACAATCGGCGGAGGAAGACACCATGACTCGTGAAGTGCATCACTACATCGGCGGCAGCATCGTCCAGGGCACGTCCGGCCGTTTCGCGGACATCTACAACCCCTCCACCGGCCAGGTGCAGGGCAAGGTGGCCCTGGCCACTCGTGACGAGGTCACCAAGGCCATCGACGTGGCCGAGGAGGCCCAGAAGGCGTGGGGTGCCACCAACCCCCAGCGTCGCGCCCGCATCCTGGGCAAGTTCGTCAACCTGGTGCGCGAGAACATGGACGAGCTGGCTGCCCTGCTCTCCAGCGAGCACGGCAAGGTGCTGGCCGATTCCGTCGGTGACATCGAGCGTGGCCTCGACGTGGTCGAGTTCGCCATGGGTGCCCCGCACCTGCTGAAGGGCGAGTTCACCGACGACGCAGGCAAGGGCATCGACACCTACTCCATGCGCCAGCCGCTCGGTGTCGTCGCCGGCATCACGCCCTTCAACTTCCCCGCCATGATCCCGCTGTGGAAGTGCGGCCCCGCCATCGCGTCGGGCAATGCCTTCATCCTCAAGCCGTCGGAGCGCGACCCCGGCGTGCCGCTGCGTCTGGCCGAGCTGTGGACCGAGGCCGGCTTGCCCGACGGCATCTTCCAGGTGGTCAACGGCGACAAGGAATCCGTCGACGCGCTGCTCGAGGATCCCCGCGTGAAGGCCTACGGCTTCGTCGGTTCCACCCCGATCGCCCAGAGCATCTACACGCGTGCCGCCGAGCTCGGCAAGCGCGCCCAGTGCTTCGGTGGCGCCAAGAACCACATGGTGATCATGCCCGACGCCGATCTGGACCAGGTGGCCGACGCCCTGGTGGGTGCCGCCTACGGTTCGGCCGGCGAGCGCTGCATGGCCATCTCGGTGGCCGTCCCCGTCGGCCAGGAGACCGCCGACGCCTTGGTGCAGAAGATGGCCGAGCGCGCCAAGAAGCTCACCGTCGGTGTCTCGGAGGACCCGAAGGCCGACTACGGCCCGCTGGTCGCCAAGTCCGCCCTGGACCGCGTGATCGACTACATCGGCCAGGGCGAGGCCGCTGGCGCCGAGCTGGTCGTCGACGGCCGAGGCCTGAAGGTGGAGGGCCACGAGGAGGGCTTCTTCGTCGGCCCGACCCTGTTCGACAAGGTCACCACCGACATGAGCATCTACACCGACGAGATCTTCGGCCCGGTGCTGTGCGTCGTGCGCGCCAATGACTACGAGGAGGCGCTGGCCATGGTCAGCGACCACGAGTACGGCAACGGCACCTCGATCATGACCCGCGACGGTGACGCCGCCCGCGATTTCGCGCATCGCGTGGACACCGGCATGGTCGGCATCAACGTCCCGATCCCCGTGCCGATCGGCTACTACACCTTCGGCGGCTGGAAGGCCTCCGGCTTTGGTGACCTGAACCAGCACGGCCCCGATGCCTTCCGCTTCTACACCAAGACCAAGACGGTCACCGAGCGTTGGCCTTCGGGCATCAAGGAGGGCGCCAGCTTCGTGATGCCGATGGGTGACCAGTCGTGAGTGCACTCGACCTGGGCACCGACGAGGTGCTCGCCGAGGTCCGGGGCATGGCGGGGGTGATCACCCTCAACCGACCGAAGGCGATGAATGCGCTCAACCAGCCGATGGTGGATGCACTGTCCACAGTGCTGGACGCCTGGCGGGATGACGAGGCCGTCCGTCTGGTGATCCTGACCGGCGCCGGTGAGCGGGGTTTGTGTGCCGGCGGTGACGTGGTCAGCCTGTACCACGATGCCAAGGCGAATGGCGTCGACGGTGCGAAGTTCTGGGCCGACGAGTACCTGCTCAACCTCGTGATCTCCACCTACCCCAAGCCCTATCTCGCCATCATGAACGGCATCGTGCTGGGCGGCGGCATCGGCGTCTCGGCCCACGGCTCCCACCGGATCGTGACCGACGACACCCGGGTGGGCATGCCCGAGACCGGCATCGGCTTCGTGCCAGACGTGGGCGGTTCGCACCTGTTGACCCATGTGCCCTCCCACCTGGGCACCCACCTGGCCCTCACCGGCCAGCACGTGGGCGCGGGCGAGGCGATTGAGTCTGGCCTGGCGGACGTCTTCGTCCCGTCGGCCCAGCTCGAGGAGCTCGTCGAGGCGTTGTGCGCCAGTGGCGATGCCGCCGTCGTGGAGCAGTTCGCCGTCGAGGCGCCCCGTGGTTTTGCCGCGGAGCCACAGGAAGTGGAGGACGTCTACTCACGCGAGTCGGTGGAGGACATCCTCGACGCGCTCGACGACCTGGCCGGCCAGGGGCGGGAATGGGCGGCCGATGCGGCCAAGCGGATCCGCCGCAACAGCCCGCTGGCGCTCAAGGTGACCCTCGAGTCGCTTCGACGCGCCAAGGGGCAGAGCCTGGCCGAGGCGCTGGACACGGAATTCCGGGTCTCGGTGAACATGCAGCGCGGTCACGACTTCGTCGAGGGCATCCGTGCCCAGCTCGTCGACAAGGACCGCAATCCGCAGTGGCAGCCGGCCAGCCTCGACCAGGTGCAGCCCGCAGACGTCGAGCAGGCCTTTGCGCCGATCGAGGACCCGCGCATCACCGAGCCCAACCTGGCCGCCCGGGCCTGAGACCACACCATTCCAGGAAGGACTGACATGACGCAGACCACCGTGGCCTTCATCGGCCTGGGGAACATGGGCGCGCACATGGCCGCCAACTGTGCCAAGGCTGGCTTCACCGTCCGCGGCTTCGATCCCGTGTCCGAGGCCCGCACCCGCGCCGAGGAATACGGCATCATCAACTGTGCCTCGGCGGCCGAGGCTGCCAGCCAGGCGCAGGTGGTGGTGACCAGCCTGCCCAATGGCAAGATCCTGCTCGGTGCGCTGACGGGGGAGGACGGCCTGCTGGCCGCCGCTCCCGCGGGCACCCTGTTCATCGACACCTCCACCGTGGGCGTTGCCGACTGCCTGGCGGCTCGTGAAGCCGTCATGGGGGCCGGCCACACGCTGGTGGAGTCACCGATGTCGGGCGGCACCGTCGGTGCGGAGAAGGGCACGCTCACCTTCATGGTGGGCGCCGACGACGAGGCCGACCTGGAACGGGCCCGCCCCGTCCTGGAGGCCATGGGTGCGAAGATCGTGCACTGCGGTGGGGCCGGCGCCGGCCAGGCCGTGAAGTTGTGCAACAACATGGTGCTGGCCATCAACATGATCGGCATCAGCGAGGCCTTCGTGCTGGCGGAGCGGCTGGGTGTCAGCCACCAGGCCTTCTTCGACGTCGCCTCCACCAGCACGGCACAGTCATGGGCGCTCAACACGAACTGTCCGGTGCCCGGCCCGGTGCCCACCAGCCCGGCCAACCGGAACTACGAGCCAGGCTTCATGGGCGCGCTGATGGCCAAGGACCTGGGCCTGGCCCTGGGGGCGATCGACCTGTCCGGCACCGACGCCCAGCTCGGGCGCCTGGCCGTGGAGTTCTACCGCCAGTTCAGCGAGGGTGAAGGCGCCCGCAAGGACTTCTCGGGCATCATCAACAGCATCCGTGAGCAGTCCACTGACCAGGAGGCATGAGCATGACCGAGTACCAGAACATCCTCGTCGAGACCCGCGGGCGGGTGGGTGTCATCACCCTCAACCGGCCCAAGGCCCTCAATGCGCTCAATGACCAGACGATGCGCGAGGTGGTCGCGGCCGGCCGTGAGTTCGACGCCGACCAGGGCATCGGCTGCATCATCCTGACCGGATCGGCCAAGGCCTTCGCGGCAGGCGCCGACATCAAGGAGATGGCGGAACGGTCGGCCACCGACATGTACATGTCGGACTGGTTCAAGGGGTGGGAGGACTTCACCCGTCTGCGCACCCCGGTGCTGGCCGCAGTCTCCGGCTACGCCCTGGGCGGTGGGTGTGAGCTGGCGATGATGTGTGACTTCATCCTGGCCTCGGACACCGCCAAGTTCGGCCAGCCGGAGATCAACCTGGGCGTCATCCCCGGCATGGGTGGCTCGCAGCGCCTCACTCGTGCGGTGGGCAAGGCCAAGGCGATGGAGATGTGCCTCACCGGCCGGATGATGGACGCCGATGAGGCCGAGCGGGCCGGCCTGGTCTCGCGGGTGATCCCCGCCGACGACCTGATGGACGAGGCCCACAAGGTGGCCGAGACCATCGCGTCGAAGTCGCTGGTGGCGTCGATGATGGTCAAGGAGGTCGTCAACGCGGCCTTCGAGACCGGCCTGGCGCAGGGCATCGACTATGAGCGTCGGGTCTTCCACTCGGTCTTCGCCTCCGAGGACCAGAAGGAGGGCATGGCGGCCTTCGTCGAGAAGCGCCAGCCCGACTTCAAGCACTGCTGACCAGGTCAGCAGAACCCCTGATCGGCTCGGGGACCGTGGTGGCGTCCGCGGTCCCCGAGCCCCTTTTCTGTGCGCTTTCCCCGCCGTGCCCCGTCAGCCTCACCCGAGGTCGCCGGTGCGCTCCCGGAAGGCATTGCACAGCTCCAGCAGCTGTTCCTGCTCGGCCGGTTCGAAGCCCATGTCGGTGAAGACCTCGTTGAGTGCCCGGGCGGCCTGCTGCACCAGGGTGATGCCCTGATCGGTGATGGCGACCAGGGTGCCGCGGCCGTCGGTGGGATTGGGCCGGCGTTCCACCAGTCCGTCGGCCACCAGCCGGTCGACGGTGTTGGTGACGGAGGCGGGGTGCACCTGGAGGCGGGCGCTGGCCTTGCTCATCGGCAGGGCGCGGGCACGGCTGAACATCAACAGGGCCAGCAGCTCGAAGCGGGAGAAGGTGATGCCGAAGGGCTTGAGCGCCGTCTCGATCCGTCCCATCAGGAGTTGGTGCACGCGGACCAGGGAGACCACCGTGGTCATCCCGGTGGCGGCGTGTTCCCACCCGTGTGCGGTCCACTGCCGGCCGGCCTCGGCGATCGGGTCGGTGGTGGTGCGCGCCTGCGTCATGGGTCCTCCTGGGGGCACGTGGGCCCGCTCGGGCATCCGGTGGATGCCCGGGCGGGATCCCGGTCCTTCGTTGATGTCTGGCTCAGCCTCGCAGCGACGGGAAGTCCGTGTCCGCGAACTCGGTGCTGGCCTTGTCAGCGCCACCGTCGGCGGCGTGGATCTCGTTCTCGCGCTTGCGCAGGTCGACTCGGCGGATCTTGCCCGAGACGGTCTTGGGCAGGTCGTGGAATTCGAGACGACGGATGCGCTTGTACGGGGCAAGCGTCTCACGGCAGTGCTTGAGGATCGACTCGGCGGTCTCGGCAGTGGGCTCGTGTCCCGCGGCCAGCACCACATAGGCCTTGGGCACGGCCAGGCGGATGGGGTCGGGCGACGGGACGACGGCGACCTCGGCGACGGCCGGGTGCTCGATGACGGCCGATTCCAGCTCGAAGGGCGAGAGGCGGTAGTCGCTGGCCTTGAAGACGTCGTCGCTGCGGCCGACGTAGGTCAGGTAGCCGTCCTCGTCGCGCTCGGCGATGTCACCGGTGTGGTAGTAGCCGTCGCGGAAGGCGTCGGCATTGCGGTCGGGGTCGCCGTAGTAGCCAGGGGTGAGGCCGACGGGGCGGGGGTCCAGTTTGAGGCAGATCTCGCCGACGTCGCCGATCTCGTCGGTGGCCGGGTCGATCAGCACGACGTCCATGCCGGGCAGCGGACGGCCCATCGAGCCGGACTTGACGGGCTGGCCGGGGGAGTTGCCCACCTGCAGCGAGCTCTCGGTCTGGCCGAAACCGTCGCGGATCTGCGTGCCCCAGGCCTTCTCCACCTGGCTGATGACCTCCGGGTTCAGCGGTTCACCGGCGGCGACGAGCTTCTTGGGCGGGTTGGTCATCTGGCTCAGGTCGGCCTGGATCAGCATCCGCCACACGGTGGGCGGGGCGCAGAAGCTGGTGACGCCCTCCTTGCTCATCTGGGCCATCAGGGCCTTGGCGTCGAAGCGGCCGTAGTTGTAGAGGAAGACGGTGGCGCCGGCGATCCACGGGGCGAAGAAGTTGCTCCACGCGTGCTTGGCCCAACCGGGCGCGGCGACATTGAGGTGCACGTCGCCGGGTTCCAGGCCGATCCAGTACATGGTGGTGAGGTGGCCGACGGGGTAGCTGGTGTGGGTGTGCTCCACCAGCTTGGCCTTGGAGGAGGTGCCGGAGGTGAAGTAGAGCAGCAGCGTCTCGTCGGCCTTGGTCGGCGCGTCGGCGCTGAACTCGACGGGTGCCTGGAAGGAGTCGGCGAAGAAGTGCGTGGGGTGCTTGTCCTGGGCGGCCTCGCCCTCGCCCACCTGGATGACGGTGAGCTCGCGCGGCACGTCGGCGAACTTGGCGGCGTCACCGACATTGGCGATGACCCAGCTGATCTCGGCCCGCTCGGTGCGGTCGTCCAGATCGGCGGCGCCGAGCATGACGGTGGTGGGGGCGATGACGGCGCCGAGCTTGATGCAGGCGAGCATGCTCTCCCACAGCTCCACCTGGTTGTTCAGCATGATCATCACGCGGTCCTGGCGCTTCACGCCCAGACCGCGCAGCCAGTTGGCGAGCTGGTTGCTGCGCTCGCTCATCTCGGCGAAGGTGCGGCGGGTCTCGGGGCCGTCCTGGTCCGCGATCACCAGGGCGAGGCGGTCTCGGGAGTCGGGTTCGGTGGCCAGGTGGTCGAACCAGTCGAGGGCGAAGTTGAACTCCTCGAATCGGGGCCACTCGAAGCTGGCGCGCGCGGCGTCGTAGTCGTGCTGCAGGCTGACGAGGTGGTCGCGGGCGGCCTTGAACTGCTCGGTGGCCGTGCTGTTGGCGGTCATGATGCTCCTGTCCGACGGTGGAGAGGCGTGGCGGCACTGCCACTGTGATCTATGTCACATGGACTCTACTTGGATCTCAAACTAAATGCGAGACCCAATCGGCAGGAATTCTGGACAATTTTGTCCGGCGTCCGGTTGTAGGACGGGGTGGTGGGTGCTGGTCGGCCGGCGTGGTGCTCAGCTCGACTGGATGCCTCGCAGCACCAGCTGGCCCAGCTCGGCGTAGGCCTGCGAGGGAGTGGTGGCCGTCACGCCGCCCTGCTGGATGTGCTCCAGCATCACCTCGATGAAGTGGGCTGTCAGGTCCACGGGGAGCTTGCGGAATTCGCCCTCCTGGATGCCGCGTTCCACCAGGCTGCGAATCTTCTCCGTGGCCAGACGGGTATTCGTCTCGTAGACGCGACGGGCGAGGGGGGTGGTGGCCACGTCGCGCATGAAGGCGGGGGAGGCGGGTTCCATGGCTGCCGCCATGGCGTCGAAATAGGCCTCCATGGCCAGCGTGGGCGAGCGATGGGTGGTCAGTGCCAGATCGGTTCGACGGGCCACCTCTCGGAAGAAGCTCACCAGGACGCGGCGAATCACGTCGTCGCCGGTGCGGCCCAGGGAGTAGAGCGTGGACTTCGAGCAGTGCAGCCGCTGCGCGGCGCCGTCCATGGTGAAGTCTGCAAATCCCTCGGCGAGGAAGTGGGTGAGCAGCGCCTCGAAGATCTCCCGCTGGCGGGGGGTGGCCAGTGGGGTGTTGGTGGCGGGCTCGCTCACGGTGCTTCTCCATCCGGTCGGCGGTGTGACAATTTTCACGCCAGGGCTTCCCCTGGGTGCGATTCGGCAGTACGGTACAGGCAATGATCGTACTGTGTGGCTCGCGTCGCACAGATCAGGACCTGCGGTGAGACCCGAATTCCCACGTGGGGTGCAAGGGCGCTCCTTACGACCGAGAGGAAAGAATCATGCCACCCGTAGTGCGCGGCGAGACCACCAGCACCAAGCAGCCCCACCAGATCCCCTTCCCCGACGCCGACCTGCTTCACGTGGCAGACAGGCTGGAGCCCGCCGAGCGGGAGCGTCTGCAGCAGCTGCACGACTTCCTCCAGTCCGAGGTGCGCCCCGTCGTCGGCCCCTTCTGGGACCGCGAGGAGTTCTGCTTCGACCTGCTGCCCAAGCTGGCCGAGTACGGTCTGGGCGAGCTGGAGTTCTCCGGTGCCAGCCGCCTGTTCAAGGGCCTGGCCTATGCGGAGGTCACCCGCGCCGACGTCTCGCTGTCCGCGCTGGTGGGCATCCACAACGAGCTGGTGCTGGACCTGATCAACCAGCTTGGGTCCGAGGAGCAGAAGCAGACCTGGCTGCCGGGTCTTCGTCGCTTCGAGAAGGTGGGCTGTTTTGCGCTGACCGAACCCGACCACGGCTCCGACATCGCGGGCGGCCTGGCCACGTCGGCCACCCGCACCGACGAGGGCTGGGTGATCAACGGTGAGAAGCGCTGGATCGGCGGTGGCACGTTCTGCGACTTCGCGATCGTCTTCGCCCGGGACGTGGCCGACAGCTCGGTCAAGGGCTTCATCGTGGAGAGCGACCGTGAGGGCTTCCAGGCCACCAAGATCGAGAACAAGATGGGTCTGCGCATCATGCAGAACGCGGACATCACCTTTGATGACGTGCTCATCCCCCACGAGAACCTGATCCCCGGGTGCGCCTCCTTTGCCGCCACCAACGAGATGCTGCGCAATTCCCGTGCCTGGGTCGGTTGGCAGGGAGCCGGCGTGCAGCTGGCCATCCTTGACTGCGCCCGCGAGTACACCCTGGGACGTGAGCAGTTCGGCAAGAAGCTGGCCAAGTTCCAGCTGGTGCAGGAGCAGCTCGCCCGCATCGTCGGCAATGCCTCGGCCTCGCTGGCGATGATGTCCCAGATCGCCTGGCTGCAGGAGGACGGCCGCTTCGACATGCCGCACGCCGCCATGGTCAAGGCCACCAGCACCCGGCTGGCCCGGGAGTCGGCCGCCGCCGGTCGGGGTCTGCTGGGCGGCAACGGCATCATCACCAGCCACGAGATGTCGAAGCTCTTCAATGACGTGGAGATCCTGTTCACCTATGAGGGCACCTATGAGATCAACTCGTTGATCGTCGGCCGCGCCATCACCGGCGTCTCGGCCTTCGTGTGAGCAGCTTCGTGTGAGCAGCTTCGTCTGAGCAGCTTCGTCTGAGCCCCACCACCCACCACAGCAGGAGAGGAAGAACCATGGATCTGGCACAGCTGGGCCCTGCCGGTGCGATCGTCACCGGCGGCGCCTCCGGTCTGGGCGCTGCCACCGCAGCGCACCTGGCCGCCAAGGGCATGACCGTCACGGCCTTCGACCTGGCGTCGGGCATCGAGAAGATGCAGCAGGCCGGACAGGCCCATCCCGACGTGACCTATGTCGCCGTCGACGTCACCGACGAGCAGGCCGTGCAGGCTGCCGTTGAGGAGGCCGCAGGGCGGGCGCCGCTGCGCGTGGCCGTGAACTGCGCGGGCATCTGCCCCTCGGCGCGCATCGTCGGACGCAAGGGGGTGCACGACGGTGGCCTGTTCGCCACCACCATCACGGTCAACCTGGTGGGCACCTTCCACGTGCTGGCCCACGCGGCCGCGTCGATGGCTGGCAATGAGCCCGTCGACGAGGACGGTCAGCGCGGCGTGATCGTGAACACCGCGTCGGTGGCCGCCTTCGAGGGTCAGGTGGGCCAGGCTGCCTATGCCGCGTCGAAGGGTGGCGTGCACTCGCTCACCATCTCCGCGGCGCGTGACCTGTCCAGTCAGGGCATCCGGGTGAACAGCATCGCGCCGGGCGTGGTGTGGACGCCGATGATGGAGGCCATCAATGAGGACTTCCGGAACGAGTTGGAGGCCCGCGTGCCCTTCCCGGCCCGCTTCGCGAAGCCCGAGGAGTTCGCCGCGCTGGTGGGCTCGCTGGTGGAGAACGACTACCTCAATGGGGAGACCATCCGCCTGGACGGTGGACTGCGGATGCCGCCTCGCTGAGGATCCCTCGCGGGTGTGGCCGCGTTGGGACGCCCCGGCCTGCCGTGCAGGGATCTGCCGTGCAGGCCGGGGCGTCGTCGCGTTCGCTCAGTGGTAGGGCTGCAGCCCCCACCACGGGAAGACCGCCCGTGACGTGGCCACCAGGGCCGGGTCCGGCTCGTCGGGATAGATCTTGTCCGTGGTCAGGATGCTGGTGCTGATGGTTGCGTCGGGGTCGCCCATGGTGGGGCAGCCCTCGTCGCGCAGCCGGCTGGCCCAGTCCTTCGGGGTCGGCATCGTCGGATCGACGGGAGTGCCCGCCACCTCCGCCAGCAGGTGGGTCCAGGCCCGGGCGGCGGCGTCGCGACGGTAACCTCCGCCGCCGACGGCCACCCAGCGTCCACCGGCATAGCGTTCCGCCCACACGCCCACCTGGCGCATGGAGATGGACATGGCGTCCATGGTGATCGGCAGGTGGGTGAGCGGATCGCTGCGGTGCGGATCGGCGCCGTGTTGGGTCACCAGGATCTGCGGGCGGAAGGCGCCCAGCAGGGGTGGCACGACGGCATTCATGGCGCGCAGCCACTGCAGGTCGCAGGCGTCCGGCGGCAACGGCACGTTCACGGCGGTGCCGAAGGCGTCCGGCCCGCCGATCTCGTGCGCGAAGCCGGTGCCGGGGAACAGGTGCAGCCCCGTCTCGTGGACGGAGATGGTCAGCACGCGCGGATCATTCCAGAAGGCCTGTTCCACGCCGTCGCCGTGGTGTGCGTCGAGGTCCAGGTAGGCCACCCGCTGGGCGCCCTGGTCCAGCAGCCAGGCGATCGCCACGGCCGCATCGTTGTAGAGGCAGAAGCCAGCAGCCTGGGCCGGCATGGCGTGGTGCAGCCCGCCGGACACGTTCACGGCGCGGCGTGCCCGGCCCGTCCAGACCAGTTCCGCGGCGGTGGTGGTGGCCGCGGCAATCCGGGAGGCGACGTCCGGCAACCCTGGCACGACGGGATTGTCCTCCCCGCCGATGCCCAGCTCGGGGTGCTCCTGGCCGTCGTGCAGCGCCTGGACGTACTCGTCGGAGTGCACCAACCGCAGCAGGTCGTCGCTGGGCTCGCGGGGTGCCACCAGGTCGTACTGGTCGAGCACGCCGCAGTGGTCGGCCAGCTCGATCGCCAGTCGCACCCGGTCCGGCCCCATCGGGTGGGTGTCTCCAAAGCTGTACTCGGTCAGCACACCGTCGTGCACCAGGACGGGGCGGGTGCCAGGGGGAGCGGCCGGGGGAAGGGTGGGGGCACTCATGTGGCGCGCCTGGCCAGAGGGTCACGTTCCACGGGCATCGGGACGATCCGCATCCGCCCGCCGACGATCGCGGTGCCGCCGGGGGAGGCGATCACCGGCTGCAGCTCGATCTCGGCCAGCGCCGCCTGGTCATCCTTGAGCAGGGCCAGCCGCACCAGCACGTCGCTGATCGCATCCATGTCCACGGGCCGCGAGCCGCGGTAGCCGTGCAGCAGGGGCGCGGCCTGTAGGTCGTCCAGCAGGGCACGGGCGTCGCGGGGGTGCAGGGGTGGGACGCCCCACGCGATGTCGCCCAGCAGGTCCGACGGTGGCCCGGCCACCCCGACACTGATCATCGGGCCCAGCACGGCGTCCTCCAGCCCGCGCACGGTCAGCGAGGTTCCGGTGGCCATCGTCGTCTGCACCACCGGCTTGAGCTCGAGTGGGTCCAGGCCGTCGGTGAGTCCCAGGTCCTGTGCGGTGCGGCCCAGCGACTCCCAGGCGCGCTCCATGCCCTCGGCATCCTCGATGTGGAAGAAATTGGTGGCCAGCTCGGGACGTCCACGCACCAGCGAGGCGGTGGCCTTGAGGACGACGTCCCAGCCCAGCTCCTCGGCCGCTGCGACGGCCTGCTCCAGGCTCGTGACAGGCCGCCACGGCACCAGGGTCAGGCCGTAGGCATCCAGGATCTCGGCGCACTCGGCGTCGGTGGCCCAGCGACCCTCGGGGGCATCGGCCAGGATCTCCTCGATGATGGCGCGGGCACGGCGGGTGTCGCCCGACGGCAGGGCGTCCTGCTCGCCGGCGCTGCGCTGGCGCTCCCGGTGGTTCTCGTTCTCCACCACCAACGCCAGGGCCTGCAGGGCGTCGGCGTAGTGGGTGAAGGTGGGCAGTTGACCCATCCCGTCGTCGCCGTCGGTGCGCATCGGGGCGTCCCGGAAGCCGACGAAGACACCCACGACGGGCACTGGGCTGGTGCTGGCGATCTCGGTCAGGCCGCGGTGCACCTCGTCGAGCAGGGGGTCGGCCACCTCCACGACGGCGCTCACCACGGCGTCCACCTCGCCGCTGGCAGCGGCTTCGGCGGTGCGGGCAATCAGCTGTTCGGCGGCGGGCTGGTCGTGCACGACGACGGGATCGCCGGGCTCCAACCCGAAGCGGATGGCGGCCTGTGCCATCTGGTGCGCCAGCCCACCCGAGTTGGCGATCACGCGCACGCGCCGGCCGCGGGGAATGGGCTGGCGGGCGATCAGCTGCGCGATGTCGTACATGGTGTCGCGTCGGCTCACCACAATGGCGCCGGTCTGGTTGATCACCTGGTCCAGCGCCTTGGCCGGCGCGCTGGGCAGGTCCAACTGGTCATTGCGGGCGGAGTTCAGGGCACGCGACGGGGTGAACACCACCACGGGTTTGGTCAGTGCCAGGCGTCGCATCACGCGGAAGAACTTGCGCGGGTTGCCGACGGAGTCCAGCGAGAGCAGGCAGACGCGCGTGCGTTCGTCGTCGGTCCAGTACTGCATCACGTCATTGCCGGTGACGTCGGCGAAGGCGCCGGTGGCGATGAAGGAGGACAGGCCGATGCCGAGCTCCTGGGCGCGGGCCAGCACGATGGTGGCCACGCCGGCGGTCTGGGTGAACAGGCCGACCACGCCGCGTCGGGGGCGTCGGGCGGGGGAGGCGTTGAGGCAGACCTCCGGATCGGTGTTGACCAGGCCCAGGGCGGTGGGGCCGAGCGCCCGCAGCCCATGGGTGCGCGCCCAGGAGACCAGCTGGCGGGCGTCCTCCTGGCCGATCGGGGCGGGGCTGGTGCCGGCCAGCACCAGGATGCCGCGGGCATTCTTCTCCGACGCCTCGACGATCAGCTCTTCCAGCCCGTCGACGCCGGCCCGAACCACCACCAGATCGATGTCGCCGGAAATCTGGCGCAGGCTGCGCTCGTGGCTCTCGGTGGAGCTGTCGGCGGTGGTCACCACCAGCAGCTCGCCGCGGTAACCCACGTCGGCGATGGAGCTGATGATCGGGCTCACCTGGGAGACCTCCCCGACGACGGCCATCCGTCGGGGGGTCAGAAGGCCGCGGATGGCATTGCTCTCCGCCTTGTGTTCGCGCTGCTCCATCACCTCGCGCGACTTCTCGGTGGCCTCCAGCGGGAAGTCCACCAGGATGCAGCCGTCGCTCAGCTCGGGCCGCACGGAGTAGCCGGCACGGGTGAAGACTTGCACCATGCGTCGGTTCTGGGTGAGCATCTCCGCGGTGAAACGCTCGACGCCGCACTCGCGCCCGATCTGCGCCAGGTGCTCCAGCAGGATGTTGCCCACGCCGCGGCCCTGCTGGTCGTCCTGCACCAGGAAGGCGACATTGGCCACCCGCTGGGGGAGGAACTGCTCGATCACCTCGTAGTGGGCGAAGGCGACGATCTCCTCGTCGACGGCCAGCAGGATGGCCACCCGGTCACGGTTGTCCGGGTTGGTGTACTCCTCGAGCTCCTGCTCGCTCAGCGTCGGGTGGGCGGCGAAGAAGCGGAGGTACTTGGACTGTTCGGAGACGCGGGAGTAGAAGGCGACCATCGCGTCGCGGTCTTCGGGGGTGATTGGTCGCAGCTGCGCGATCCCACCGTCGGCGAGGACGACATCGGCCTCCCACTGGGCGGGATCACTGGCGGCGCTGGAGGGCCAGTTCATGGTGAAAGGCTAGGCGAAGGGGCGGACGCTGGCCAGAGTGTCCGGGCCGCTTTCGGGTATGGGATGGGGTTGCCGCGTGACCCGCTGCCCGGGAGGGGTTGGCCGATGGCTTTCTTCTCCCGCTGGTGGGAGTGGTTTTGGGAATCGCCGACGCGACGCCGATTTGTGTTGGTGACGCAACTTCCTCTAAAGTTCTGCGGGTCGCCCGGAGCAGGAAGTCCTGATCGGGAGACTGGCCAGAGAGTCAGATTTGGCAGGACGAAAGCCCTGTACTAAGCTGAATCCTCGGCACGCCCCTATAGCTCAGTAGGCAGAGCGTCTCCATGGTAAGGAGAAGGTCAGCAGTTCGATTCTGCTTGGGGGCTCTGATTGTTCACGGACGGCCGTTGACCCAGCGGCTCGGGAAACCGAACAGGTTCGCGAGCAACATGGCGGGGTAGCTCAGGGGTAGAGCAAGCGGCTCATAATCGCTGTGTCGCGGGTTCGATTCCCGCCTCCGCTACCAAGATAGATCCACCTCTGCCACAGGCAGACCACGCTCCACACGAAGGAACGAACATGGCCAAGAAGGGCGGGGACATTCGTCCCAAGATCACGCTTGCCTGCACCGAGTGCAAGGAGCGCAACTACATCACCAAGAAGAACCGTCGCAATGACCCAGATCGTCTTGAGCTGAAGAAGTTCTGCCCCAAGTGCAGCAGCCACACCGCTCACCGCGAGACCCGCTGAGCAGTTACTGAACTTCAGAACCGGCCGTCACCCGTCATGGGTGGCGGCCGGTTCTGCGTCGTCCAGCGGCGGGGGGGTGGCGGGAGTGGCGCGTGGGGTTGGTGCTTTCACTGGTCTGGGGGGCTCCCTGGCCCGGTGTCCCTCGGGCCCAGTGTTTGCGCGTCGCGTGGGTTTGGTGGTCTCGCGACGGGTATTGCGCACGCGGGGTGTTGGAACCCACGCGGGATCAGTGCTGGTGTTCCAATCCCACGCGGGGTCAGTGCTGGGGGCTCCAGGCGGCCCGGTGTTTGCGCGTCGCGTGGGTTTGGTGGTCTCGCGACGGGTATTGCGCACGCGGGGTGTTGGAACCCACGCGAGGGCGGGGCTGGGTGTTCCAATCCCACGCGAGACGAGCGGGAGACCAGGTCCGCCGGCCCCCCCGGGACAACAACGAGCTCCCGGACCATGGTCCGGGAGCCCGCATGTTGCCCCATCTCCAAGGGGCAGCGGCTGGGTCAGCCCTTCAGCTTGCGGCCCAGGTTGAGGAAGACGGTCTCCCCATTGTTGTCGTCGACGCCGTCATTGTCGGTGATGACGTACAGGTCACCCCGGGCGTCGACGGTCATTCCCTCCAACTTCTCCTGGGTCCAGCCCTTGGTGGCCTGCAGGTGCGGCAGGACGTCGACGGCCAGTTCCTTGGCCAGTACCGGGAGCAGCTGGCCGTCGGCGACGCCCTTGCCCTTGATGTCCACCGTGTAGATGCGCTTGATGCTGGCGTCGGGACCATTGAGCTTGTCACGCTCGATGACGGCGAGGGTGTCCTGGTCGAGCAGGTGGATCTCGCTCAGGCCGATCCAGTCACCCTCGACGTCGGTGCTCTCCAGCTGGTAGCCGTAGAAGGTGCAGGTTCCGGCCTTCACGTCATAGCGGCCGATGCGGGTGACGTCCTCGCCCTTGGCCTCGCGCTGCATGGCGACGTAGAGCACGGAGCCGTCGGCGGTGCCGGTGATGCCCTCGATGCCCTGCTTGCCCAGCTTGGCGGTGTAGCCCTCGGGCAGTGTCACCTCGCGGAGCACGGCACCCCTGGCGTCGGTCTCGACGAGCATGTTCTCGGGACCCTTGGCGCCCTCGACGCCCAGCCAGAAGCCGGAACGATCCCGCTTCAGCCAGATGCCCTCGACGTCATAGCTGGCCTGCTTGCCGTCCTTCGTGACGGGGATCTCGCGGGTGATGCGAGCCGGCTGGGCCTGCTTGCCCTTGCCCTTGGCCTGCGATCCGGTGGCCTCGATCTGCAGGATCCGGGTGTCCTTGTAGGCGGCGTCAGTGGCGCTCCAGAGGAGGCCGGGCTTCTTGGGGTCGGCGGTCAGCGCGCCCAGGGCACCCCATGCAATGTCATGGGTGGCACTGATCTGCGGGTAGGCGGGCTTGGCCTTGCGGCTGAACTGGTAGGTCTGCACGGTGGCGCGGATGTTGTTCTCGGCCTCGTCCACCTCGCTGGAGACCACGAGCAGGTTGCGCGACGGCACCGGCAGCAGTCCCTCGGGGCCATTGGTGGAGGGCAGCATCTGCAGGTAGCGCGGCTTGCTGGGCTTGCTCACGTCGTAGACGGCGACGACATTGGCACGCTCGGAGCCGACGAAGGCGTAGCGCTTGCCGTTGAAGGTGGCCACTGCCAGGCCCTCGGGCTCGACGCCCTTCTTGGCGGCGCGACCCTCCGGCCAGTGGCCATTGGCGATGACGGCCTGCTCCAGGCTGTTGCCCGCATCCCAGGTGACCTTGCCGCTGGTGGCGTCGAAGATGGTCCAGCCGCGGGTGCCACCCTTCCAGTCGCCCTCGTTGGCGATGGCGACGTGCCGGCCGTCCACCCAGCCGATGCTGTCGGGCTCACGCGGTGCGGTGATGCTGTCGGTGGGGTTGATGACCCCGTCCTTCTTGGTGTCGACGCCGTCGACGGTGGCAGTGCCGGCGCTGAAGTGGTTCAGCACCTTCTGGGCGCGGGGATCGATGATGGCGATGTGGTTGTTCTCCTGCATCGTCAGGGCGACGCGGCTGCCATCGGGGCTGAACTTGACGTACTCGGGCTCGGGATCGGTGTTGGCCACCATGCCCTGCAGACCGGTGAGGTCGGTGCGCTTGACCTGCCAGTCGGCAACGTCGGCGGTGAGCTCCAGCGACGCGAGGAATCCCGCGGGAGGCTGCGGGATGTCGCCCTCCTCGAGGCCCTCGGGGGTGAACTCCTCGTCACGCTGATTCTCGATGGCGATGGCGGCCCAGCGGCCGTCGGGGCTCACGTCGATGGAGTCGGGCTGGCCGCCCAGGTCGATCTCGCGCAGCAGCTCGCGGCTCTTGAGGTCGAAGACCAGCATGCTGCCCTTGGGATCGGTGAAGTTGCCGTCGGTCTTGTCGACGCAGACCAGGATCTTGTCGCCGGTGGCGTAGACGCTGGTGGGCTCGCCGGGGACGGCGACGGTGCCGAGCGGCTTCGGGTTGGCCGGGTCTCGGAGGTCCACGAAGCCGATGCGCTTGCCGGCCGCGTCGGTGTAGATGACGGTCTTGCCGTCGGGCGTGATGGTGGAGATCTCGGCCACCGCCACCTCATCCTTGCTGGCGTTGAGGTAGGCCGGGAAGGTGGAGACGCGCTGGAAGGAGCCGGCCGCCTTGTTCTGGTGCTTGCCGTGATGGTGCCCAGCGCGGTCGGAGCGGTCGGCGTGGGCGACGGGCGCGGTGCAGGCGAGGCTGACGGCCAGGGCGACTGCGGCCAGGCCGGCGGATCCGCGACGGATGCTGCTGTTCAAGGTTGTTCCCCTCACGAGTGGGGGCGCGGACGGGGTACTCCGCGCCGTGGTGGAGGGCTCAGCCAAGCAATCCATGGTGAACGTCGGGGGAGGCGTTGGTGTGGCAACGGTGAACGAGCCGGGCGTTCTTCTGCTGGGGTGGGAATGCTGGGGTGCGCACGGGCTCCGACGGGTGTCCGGGTGAGCGGGAGCTGCTGGGTTGGCTGGTGTAGGGGTGTGCCCGTGGGGCAGCCGTCGCTCCCGTGGGACAGCCGTCGCGTGGGTTTGGTGTGCTCGCGATGGGTAGGGCGCGCGCGGGGTGTTGGAACCCACGCGGGGCTGAGCCAAAGGGGGCCAAACCCACGCGGGGCTGAGCCAAAGGGGGCCAATCCCACGCGGGGCTGCGGTGATCACCCCACAACCCCACCTGCCAGCCATCCACCCGGGCCGGACGACGGCCGGTAGCCTTGACCGCATGCCGATCACCCCTGAACACGTCGGGCGCAGCTATCCGCCCACGGCCCCGTATCGCGTCAGTCGCGCCAAGATTGCCGAGTTCGCCGCGGCGCTGGGCGGCCGGGAGGGTGGCGACGCGAACCCCGCCTACGCCGGTGAGAACCCCATCGCCCCGCCCACTTTCGCGATCGTGATCGGCGCGCAGGCCTGGGATGCCCTCTTCCAGGACGAGGAGCTCGATCTGGCCCTGATGCGCACCATGCACGCAGACCAGAAGTTCGTCTGGCACCGCCCCATGCGGGAGGGCGACGACGTGGTGGCCCAGCTCACCATCGAGAAGGTGCGCAATCGCGGCACCACGGACATGGTCACGGTCGGTGTGGAGATGCGCACCGTCCAGGGGGAGGCGCTGTGCACGGCCACCAGTCAGCTGATCCACACCCGGCCCGAGGAGGAGCAGGCATGAGCTTCGATCCCGCCCAGGTTGCCGTCGGCGACCAGCTGCCCGGCCTTGACGTGCACATCACCCGAGAGCAGGTGGTGCGCTACTCGGGTGCCTCCACAGACTTCAACCCCATTCACTTCAGCGATCGGCATGCCCGCCAGATCGGACTCGACGGCGTGGTTGCCCACGGCATGTGGACCATGGGCACCGCACTGCGCGTGGTGACCGACTGGTGCCAGGATCCGGCTCGCGTCACCAGCTATTTCGTGCGTTTCACCCGTCCGATTCTGGTGCCCGACAATGACGAAGGAGCCCCCGTGCACTTCAGTGGAAGCGTGACAGCAGTCAGCGACGGTATGGCCACCGTGGCCCTGACCGCCACCAGCGACGACGACAAGGTGCTGGGTGCCGTGAAGGTGGAGGTGGCGCTGTGAGCCTGCCCATTGATCTGTCCTCCCTCTCCGAGGGCCCTGAGTCCAACGGCCCGGACGTCCTGACACCCGGCGCCGAGCCGGCGAGCTGCGAGACCACCCACACCGAGTCAACGGCGAGCCCGGCACCCCAGCAGGGTGAGGTCTCCTCGCTGCTCGCCGACCACACCACGTTGCGGCTGGGCGGCCCTGCGCGTCGGATGGTGGTGGCAACCACGGAGCAGGAGTTGGTGGCGGCCGTCCGCGAGGCCGATGAGGCGGGCGAGCCACTGCTGGTGCTCTCCGGCGGCTCCAACCTGGTGATCGGCGACGAGGGTTTCCCCGGCACGGTGGTGAAGGTGGCAACGCGTGGCATCTCGGCTGATGTCTCGGACTGCGGCGGGGCCGTGGTGACGGTGGCGGCGGGTGAGGTGTGGGACGACTTCGTCGCGCATGCCATCGCGAACGAGTGGCGTGGCCTGGAGGCGCTCTCGGGCATTCCCGGGCTGGTCGGCTCCACCCCGATCCAGAATGTCGGTGCCTATGGCAGCGACGTCTCGCAGACCATCTACCGGGTGCGCACCTATGACCGGGTGGCGGGGGAGTTGCGCACCTTCACGGCGCCGGAGTGCCAGTTCGCCTACCGCGACTCGGTCTTCAAGCAGACGCGCATGCCCGACGGCGGCCCGACGGGACGTTATGTGGTGCTGGAGGTCACCTTCCAGATGCTGCTGGGCAATCTGAGCGCCCCCGTGGGATACCAGGAGCTGGCCAACCGTCTGGGCATCCAGGTGGGGCAGCGGGCTGACATGACCCTGGTGCGTGAAACCGTGCTGGCCCTGCGTGCGGGCAAGGGGATGGTGAGCGATCCGTCCGACCATGACACCTGGAGTGCGGGCAGCTTCTTCACCAACCCGATCCTCACCGCGCAGGAGGCCGAGCAGCTGCCGGAGGCGGCTCCTCGGTACCCGGCCGGCGAGGGGCGGGTGAAGACCTCGGCGGCCTGGCTGATTGACCATGCGGGCTTCCAAAAGGGTTTCACTGTTGGCGCAAAGGTCAGTCTTTCCACGAAGCACACCTTGGCCTTGACGAACAGGGGAGGAGCCGCAACCTCTGACCTGATGGAACTTGCGGGCGTGGTCAGGCGCGGGGTGACGAGGAAATATGGCGTCACGCTGATTCCGGAGCCGGTCCTCGTCGGCTGTACGATTCCTGCCGAGGCTCCACCAGAAGCGTGAAAGACCTAGTCCATTCCCCCTGTAGGGCGGCCGTCCGGGGCACCTGACCGAGCGGCTCTCAGCTTTTTTACCGTAGTCTCGAATCGGCGCGGCCCTGGTGGATTCATTTCCTTACAGCGCAGGGCCGTAGACGTGACACAGGGGGACATAAATGAATTCTGGGCAGGTTGGCCACGAAACCGTCGTGCTCGACGGGGTGCCGATCCACGCGCTTTCCGAAGCGGGGACGGTGGACCACGTGATGGCCGAACTCGACGCCGGGCGTGGTGGTCTGCTGTTGACCGCCAATGTGGACATCATGTTCCGCCTGCGTGCCCCCGAGCATGCTGATCTGGTCTCGGAGGCCACCACCGTGGTGGCCGACGGAATGCCCCTGGTGTGGGCGAGCCGTCTGCTGGGCACGCCACTGCCGGAGCGGGTGACGGGTGCCGATCTGGTGTGGAAGCTGTCGGAGGCCGCGGCCCGCGAGGGTCGCAAGGTCTTCCTGTTGGGCGCCGGTCCCGGCGTCGCCGAACGTGCGGGAGCCACCTTCGTGAAGGCCTACCCGGGGCTCCAGGTGGTGGGCCACGAGTCGCCGCCCAAGGGCTTCGACAAGGATCCGGAGTACATGGCCGAGCTCGCCCGACGGATGGTGGAGGCGCAGCCGGACCTGGTCTTCGTGGCGCTTGGTTTCCCCAAGCAGGACCGCGTCGCCCTCGCCCTGCGCGAGCACCTGCCCGCCACCTGGTTCATGGGCTGCGGCGGCGCGCTGGACATGGCCGCGGGGGAGGTGCCGCGGGCGCACCCCCTGCTGCAGGAGGTGGGCGCGGAGTGGCTGCATCGTCTGGTGCAGGAGCCACGCCGACTGGCGCGTCGCTACCTGGTGGACGACTTGCCGTACGCTGTGGGACTGGTGGGTCAGGCCGCGTTGACGCGCGTCCGGGGCTCCAAGTAGGAGTCAGTTCGACTCCGGGGCCCAAAAGCCCTACACTTTTCATCTTGGTGGTGCTCAGCGCCACCCAAGGGCAATAGCTCAACTGGCAGAGCAGCGGTCTCCAAAACCGCAGGTTGGGGGTTCGAGTCCCTCTTGCCCTGCGAAGCAGGTCTCTTGACCTGCCGAACAGTCCAGAAGGCTCGTGGGGGCGAGCACGTCGATCCGAGAGGGTCACCGAGCAAGCCGAGAGGCGAGAACGAAGGAACACCGTGACCGACGACCAGACGCGCAAGTCTTTTGATGACGCCGCAAGCCAGTCGGATCCGGAAGAATTCCTGGACGTTCCCTCTGGCGAGCAGCTTGCCGCCCACACCGACGATGTTGCCCCCGGCGAGATCGTCGATCCCGAGGCCGAGGAGCTTCGCGGAGAGCCCGTCCAGGACGACACCCCCGGCCACGCCGATCCCGAGGACATGGTGATCGACGATCCGGAGCAGCTCGCGGCGGCTGAGCGACTCGCCGCACAGGCCCGCTCGTCGCGTCCCAAGCGTCGCAGCCGCGCCGAGGCTTCCGCCGCGGGCGCGGCGGAGGAGTCGGAGCCGGTGGAGACCGCCGGGTCCGTCGAGACCTCCGAGTCAGCTGAGGGGCAGGCCGCGGCCCAGCCCGTCGTGCCCCGTCCGGTGCGTCGCCAGTCGGCCAAGGCCCAGGAGCTCGAGTCTGCAGCTCCCCAGGGTCGCAGTGCCAGCGCCAAGAAGTCGTCGAAGGCGGCTGCGGCACAGCCCAAGCGCACCACGCCGGTGGCCTTCGTCGGACAGTCGGCCGACGAGCTGCGCAAGGTCATCTGGCCGACGGGTGCCCAGCTCAGCCAGTACTTCGTGGTTGTCCTGCTGTTCGTTCTGTTCATCGTTGCCTACGTCGGACTTCTTGACCCCGCCTTCGGCTGGGTCATGCTGAAGTTCCTCGGCAAGTGACCCAGTCAAACCAACGGAGACATCACGTGACCAATCCTGAATTCGACGAGTCCGTCGACGAGACCCCCGAGGTCGAAATCGATCTGGGCCAGCTCGATGACATCGAGGACACCGAGGAGCCTGAGCAGGAGCTCAACCTCGACTTCGGTGACGATCTGGCCGACGAGGCCGACAAGATCGAGCTGCACTTCGACGATGACGAGGACGAGGCCACCGACGAGGACGAGGCCGAGTCCAGCGAGGACGCCGACGCTGCCCTGGAAGCTGCCCTCGAGGAGCTGCGCCAGGAGCTGCGCACCAAGTTCGGCGACTGGTATGTCATCCACACCTACTCCGGCATGGAGAACCGTGTGAAGCAGAACCTGGACGCCCGCGTCCAGACGCTGAACATGGAGGACTACATCTTCGAGACGATCGTGCCCACGGAGCAGGCCGTCGAGATCCGCAATGGTGCCCGCAAGACGGTGACGCGCACCGTGCTGCCCGGCTACGTGCTGGTGCGCATGGACCTCACCGACGAGTCGTGGGGCACCGTCCGTCACACTCCCTCCGTCACCGGTTTCGTCGGCAATGGCCAGACGCCGGTTCCGCTGAGCCTCGACGAGGTGGAGCGCATGCTCACCCCGTCCATCGCCGCCCGTGTGGCCTCGGAGCAGACCGCTCCGACGCCGCGGACGCGCAAGAAGGTGGAGGTTGTCGACTTCCAGGTTGGCGACTCCGTCCAGGTGGTCGACGGCCCGTTCGCGGGTGTCCACGCCACCATCACCGAGATCAACGTGAACAGCCAGCGGCTCAAGGCCCTGGTCGAGATCCTGGGTCGCGAGACCCCGGTCGACCTGACCTTCCCGCAGATCGCTCGCATCTGACGGCAGTTCACGTCGGGCCGAGCCGCCAGTTCGGCCCCCAGCAAGACCAGTGGCGACGCATCCCGCGTCGCCCAGCCAAGAAAAGGACCCAAACATGCCTCCCAAGAAGAAGGTAGCGGCGCTCGTCAAGGTCGCCCTGCAGGCGGGTGCAGCCACTCCCGCACCGCCGGTCGGTACCGCTCTCGGCCCGCACGGCGTCAACATCATGGAGTTCTGCAAGGCGTACAACGCCAAGACGGAATCCCAGCGTGGAAACATCGTCCCCGTCGAGATCACCATCTACGAGGACCGCACCTTCACCTTCATCACGAAGACCCCGCCGGCCGCCGAGCTGATCAAGAAGGCCGCTGGCCTCAGCAAGGGCTCCGCCGCTCCGCACAAGGACAAGGTGGGCAAGCTCACCGCTGACCAGGTGCGCGAGATCGCCACGACCAAGCTTCCGGACCTCAACGCGAACGACGTCGAGCAGGCCATGAAGATCGTCGCCGGCACCGCCCGTTCGATGGGCGTCACCGTCGAGTGACGCTCCCCGCTGCCCGCAGTTGGGGCGGCACCCCTGGGAGGGCCTGCGCGGCCCGCACCAGAACCTGGTGGATCAGCCCTCGAGGCTGACTGCAACACAAACGTAAGGAACCAGATCAATGAAGCGCAGCAAGGCCTACATGGCCGCCGCCGAGAAGCGTGACGAGAACGAGCTCTACTCTCCGGAGCAGGCCCTCGAGCTCGTCAAGGCTGGCGCGTCGGCCAAGTTCGACGAGACGATCGATGTCGCCATGCGACTCGGCGTCGACCCCCGCAAGGCGGACCAGATGGTCCGTGGCACGGTCAACCTCCCGCACGGCACCGGCAAGACGGCAAGGGTCCTTGTCTTCGCCAATGGCGCCAACGCCGAGGCCGCGAAGGCGGCCGGCGCGGACGAGGTTGGCTCGGACGAGCTGATCGAGAAGGTGGCTGGCGGCTACCTCGACTTCGACGCCGTCGTGGCCACGCCCGACCTGATGGGCAAGGTTGGCCGCCTGGGCCGCGTCCTGGGCCCCCGTGGCCTGATGCCGAACCCCAAGACCGGCACCGTCACCATGGACGTCGCCAAGGCCGTCAGTGACATCAAGGGTGGCAAGATCGAGTTCCGTGTGGACCGTCACGCCAACCTCCACTTCCTGATCGGCAAGGCGTCCTTCAACGCCGAGCAGATCGTGGACAACTACTTCGCCGCCCTGGACGAGATCCTGCGACTGAAGCCGAGCTCCTCCAAGGGCCGCTACATCAAGAAGATCTCCGTCTCCTCCACCATGGGCCCGGGCGTCCTGATCGACCCCACCAAGGTGAAGCCGGCCGAGAAGGCCTGAGCAGCACCCCTGTAGCACCAGAACTCCCCGTCAGCCTTGCTGGCGGGGAGTTCTTGCGTGTGCTGGCGTTGGGCGTGGAGCTCGTGCGGGGGCTGGTGCCTCGCGTGGGTTTGGTGCCGCCACTCTGCTCTCGCGTGGGTTTGGGCTCGTCACTGTGCTCTCGCGTGGGTTTGGTGGCTTCGCGACGGGTAGAGCACACGCGGGGTGATGGATCCCACGCGGCGCTGTGATGGGGAGTTGGAACCCACGCGGGGTAATGGAGGCCACGTGGGGTGATGGAGGCCACGCGAGGGTGGTGGCAGGGGCCTGTGCCGTTGGCAGCTGGTCGCTGGTCTTGGGCCGGGCGCAGTGGGCCCTGTCCTCGCGTGGGTTTGGACTCGTGAGATAGCCCGCGCATGGGTTTGGTGGGCTCGCGACGGGTAGAGCGCACGCGGGCTGATGGAATCCACGCGGCGCCGCGATGGGGAGTTGGAACCCACGCGGGTTGGCTGGACACACGCGCGCTGGCAAGCCGTGCAGGCAGGGCCCACGCGTTCAGACAGGGCCCACGCGTTCAGACGGGGCCCACGCGTGCAGGCAGAACCTCAACAGGCAGGCAGAATTCAGGCGAGTCGCGGGAGCGACAATGGGATCAGCGCAGGCCGCCGTGCCGCAGCACATTCCAGAGAGTGGCGGTCCACCGGGTGAGGTCTGCCATCTCGGGGGTGGTCCATCGGTGCACCCACCAGCCGCGGCCGCGGAAGGAGTGTTCGCGTTCCTTCTCGGCCTGCAGCACACTGGCGAGCTCCTGCCCGGGCTTCAAGATCCGTCCGTACTTGATGCGTCCGTCGAACTCGCCGAGCACCTTCAATTCCTCCCATCCGAAGTCGGCACGGCCCAGCAGTCGTCCGTGGGCGTCGTGGATGGGCAGCTGAAGGGTGGGCATCGGCAACCCGGCGTCGTGCATGAACCAGCGGCTGCGCGATTCCCCGGCGCTCTCGGCCCGCCCGTCGCCCAGGCCAAGGACGGCGCGCGCACGTGGCATGCCGTGCATGTTCTTCTGCGACTGCAGGATGTCTTGCAGGGTGCCGGGGTCGGCATGGGCACGGAGGGCGGCATCAACGACGGCGAGCCCACGGTCGGGAGACAGCGTCCGGGCCAGATCGACGGCCGTTCGCTCAAGACTGGTGACGGGAAAGCCATTGACCTCGACGATCTCGCTGCGATCGAGCGGGGCGCGGTGCACCTGCACGGTGGTGCGCACCAGTCCACCCGACCGGCCGGGGCGGGTGATGTGCACGCGATTGAGCTCGTCGGGAGGCAGGGGCAGGCCCAGCAGCGCGGCTGCGGAGTGGTGGCTCAGGACCCCCGAGTGCAGTCGTGGCCAGGTCGCCGTGATCAGCAGACGGTGCCGTTCCTCATACTCGGGGGCGGGACCCTGCGAGAGATCCAGGTAGTCCCCTCGTCGCAGTCTCTCCAACGTGCCCTGGGCCAGGTTGCGGCGGATGTCGGCGGGTGTCATCCCGCGGGCGATGAGCTCATGATGCGCGTAGGTCTTCACGCTTCCAATGTGGACATTCGGACCTCGAAATGTTCATGATCATCACTGGCCTGTGGACAACTCCTCGTCCACAGGCCCTCCGTCGACGTCGCGCGTGGGTTTGGGCTTGCCACTGTGCTCTCGCGTGGGTTTGGTGGCTTCGCGACGGGTGGAGCGCACGCGGGGTGATGGAAGCCACGCGGGGTGTTGGAAGCCACGCGGGGTGTTGGAAGCCACGCGGGGCGAAGGAGCCACCCTGTGCCGCGGCCGCAGGTCTTGGGCGGAGGCCGGGGCATGTTGGGCGCCTGACGGCGCGTGGGTTTGGGCTGGCCACTGTCCCCGCGCGTGGGTTTGGTGGCTTCGCGACGGGCAGAGCGCACGCGGGGTGATGGAACCCACGCGGGGCTGCGATGGGGGAGTTGGATCCCACGCGGGGCTGCGATGGGGAGTGGGATCCCACGCGGGCTCGTGGATCCCACGCGGGGAGATGGAAGCCGCGCGGGGTGCTAGAGCACACGCGGGCTGGCGGTGCTCACATCCCACGCCGCCCGACGCACGGGGAGCGTCTACACCCCAGGAGGAACCAACAAGGGCCCGATTCCTCGAGAGAATCGGGCCCTTGCCCTTGGCCCAATGGGCCGGGTCTGGAACCTGGATCAGGCTGCCACCTGGATCAGGCGGGGCGCACCGCGCTGTAGAAGCCCATGGTGCTCATCTTGACCTTCTTGACGTTCTGGCCAGTGCGGGGAGCGTGGATCACGTAGCCGTTGCCGACGTAGATGCCCACGTGGCCGCCACCGTAGAAGCCGACGATGTCGCCGGGCTGGAGGTTGGACTTGCTGACGCGCTTCAGGCCGCGCAGCTGGGCGTGGCTGGTGCGGGGGATGCTCTTGCCGGCAGCCTTCCAGGCGGCACCGGTCAGGCCGGAGCAGTCGTAGCTGCTGGGGCCGGTGGCGCCGTAGCGGTAGGGCTTGCCGATCTGCGAGTAGGCAAAGTTGACGGCGCGCTGGCCCTTGCTGGAGGCGGGGGCGGTGATGCTGCTGGTGACAGTGCGCTTGGGGGCGGCCTTCTTCACGCCCTTCTTGGCGGCCCAGTTGCCGGCGCCGCTCTGCAGGGCGCGCAGGGTGCGGGCGTCGAGATTGCGGCTGCGGGGGACCAGACGGGAGTCCTGGTAGCGCTGCATCGCGTTGAGGGTCTGGGGGCCGAAGTAGCCGGTGGCCGAGACCTTGAAGCCCATCTGGGTGAGCGCGAGCTGCAGGTTCTTGACCTGGGCGCCACGGGTGCCGTACTTGACCGTGCCCTTGATCTTCTTGGCGTGGCTCATGGAGCAGTAGACGTTGGCCTTCTTGCCGCACACGGCTGCCTCGGCGGGCGTGGCGGTGGCGAAGGTGCTGACGCCCATTGCCGCGGTGGCGGCGAAGACTGCGGCGGTCCTGCGGATCGTGGACATGGTCCCCCTTGTTAGGTGTACGGCTTCGCTCAGTGGGGCGCGGAGCCGGTCGTCTTTCTTGGAGTGCCACCCCCACTGGGCGACTGTCAGGACTCTACGTCCCTGAATCTTCTTCACCAACTCTCAGGTTTGATTAAGGATCAGCTCAGGGCGATATCGCGTTGGGTGAACGTCCGTTGAACGCCTAGTGGCAAGGGGGTTGCCTCGACGTCGAGAAGTTGAGTGTGAACTTGCTCACAGTTGAATCCTGGACGGTCACGCGACGCGGTGTCGGGGCCTCTCAGGGTTTTCCCCGACGGGGTCGACGTGTGCGTCGATGGGCGTGGGAGGATCGATGAGCCAGGAGCGGTCGATGGGGCGTGTCATCCCCGATTTTGCGTCGACGGTGAAGTGTCGTACGCTTGGCTGAGCCAAAGACCGCTGGTAGAGATTTAATGCCGCTCGCAAGAACGGCGCCCGCGCAGGTGACCGCAGTACGATTCCCAGGCCCGACCACGTGCCCCGCACGTGTCCAGTCTGGAAGTTGCCCCGCGCCACTTGTGCGTCGGGGCTTTTTTGATGTCCCGAGTCCCTCCTGGTTGCTGGCATACGGCGGGTCGCTCCTCGTGGGCGGCTCGCGGACTACAGGAAGTGGGAAGGAGACCCAATGGCGAGGCCAGACAAGGCAGCTGCGGTCGACGAGCTGAAGCAGGGCTTCACGAACGCCGATGCAGCCGTGCTGACCGAGTACCGCGGACTCACCGTCGGCAACCTGCAGGAACTGCGCAGGTCGCTGGGTGAGGACGCCACCTACGCCGTTGCGAAGAACACCCTGACCACGATCGCGGCCAAGGAAGCCGGTATTGAGGGGCTCGACGAGCAGCTCACCGGACCCACCGCCATCGCCTTCATCAACGGTGACGTTGCCACCGTTGCGAAGGGTCTGCGCGACTTCGCAAAGGCTAACCCCCTCCTGGTCATCAAGGGCGGTGTGATGGACGGAAAGGTCCTGAACGCCGACGAGGTCAAGAAGCTTGCCGATCTCGAGTCGCGTGAGGTCCTCCTCGCGAAGCTCGCGGGCGCCATGAAGGCCGCCCCCCAGCAGGCTGTTTCGCTGTTTGCCGCTCCGCTCGCCCAGGCCGCTCGCGCCCTGGGTGCCCTGGAGACCAAGGCTCAGGGAGACCCCTCGATCATCGCTGGTGCCGGTTCGGCGCCCGCGGCTGACCAGGACGCCGCCGAGGCCACCTCGGAGGCACCCGCCGCTGATGCGGCAGATGCAGCTGACGCTGCTGACAACACCGACGCGGCCAACTGACGCTGCATCAGACAGAAATACGAAAGGACCATCATGGCCAAGCTCAGCACTGAAGAGCTCCTTGACGCTTTCAAGGAGATGACCCTGATCGAGCTCTCTGAGTTCGTGAAGCAGTTCGAGGAGACCTTCGAGGTCACCGCCGCTGCTCCGGTTGCCGTTGCCGCCGCTCCCGCGGCCGGTGGCGCTGCCGGTGGCGACGCCGCCGCCGCCGACGAGGGCTCGGACGAGGTTTCCGTCATCCTCGAGGCCGCTGGCGACAAGAAGATCCAGGTCATCAAGGAGGTGCGCGCCCTGACCTCCCTCGGTCTGAAGGAGGCCAAGGACCTCGTCGAGGGTGCCCCGAAGCCCGTTCTGGAGAACGTGGCCAAGGACGCCGCCGCCAAGGCCAAGGAGCAGCTCGAGGCCGCCGGCGCCACCGTCACCATCAAGTGACTCTTTGCGCCTGATCTGCGCGTGACCCGTTGACGGTTGCCGCACTCAGCACCCGGCAGGGGGTGGTTGGAGCAATCCAGCCACCCCCTGCCGTTTGTCCTTTGGGCAAGGAATTCCTGTCAGGGCAGGGAGTCTGGGAGTATGAGCGCGTGCAGATGTCGGCGGGGGACTGTGCCACTGGGCGAAGCATCACTTCATCCTCGGTGTCTCTCTATGCCGGTATGACGCTATAGTGATCGAGACCAATGGGGGTGGTCGGGACGAGTCCCGCCACCCTTTTCGCTGTTTTCGGGGGAACTCAGCGTGCTTGGCCCGCGGGGGCGGCTGGGCACAACTCCGACGCCCCACTCGTCGGAGCTGGAACCGAGCAGAAAGCAGTCGGCATGAAGCACCGCGTCCTGGTGATCTACGGAACCCGCCCCGAGGCTGTGAAGGTGGCGCCGCTGGTGCGGGCCATGCAGTCCTCCTCCGAACTGGAGTGCGTGACCGCGGTCACCGGCCAGCACCGCGAGATGCTGGACCAGGTGAACGAGGTCTTCGGCATCGTCCCGGATCATGACCTGGCGCTCTTCGAGGCGGGGCAGTCGCTCAACAAGCTCTCCTCCAAGGTCTTTGCCGCCATGGATGCCCTGATCACCGAGGTTCAGCCGTCGGCCATCGTGGTGCAGGGCGACACCACCACCGTCGCCGTGGCCGCCATTGCCGGCTTCAATCGCCAGATCCCCGTCGTGCACCTGGAGGCGGGCCTGCGCTCCGGCGACATTGATTCGCCCTTCCCCGAGGAGGCCAACCGCAAGCTGGCCGGCCAGGTGGCCAAGCTGCACCTCTCGCCGACGCCCGAGGCGCGGGCCAACCTGCTGGCCGAGGGGGTCAACCCCGACAGTGTCGTCGTGACCGGCAACACCGTCATCGACGCCATGCTGGAGACCGCGGAGATGAGCAACACCTTCGACGACGAGCGACTCACCGCCGCCGTGGAGGCCGGTCGACGCATCATCGCCCTGACAGTGCACCGTCGTGAGAACCTGGGCGCCCCGATGGCCTCGATCGCCGCGGCCGTGGGGCAGATCGCGTCGCTGTACCCGGAGGCGACCATCGTCTTCCCGATGCACCGCAACCCGGCCGTGCGCGAGGCGATGCTGCCCGTGCTCAATGAGCACGAGAATGTCATCACCATCGAGCCACTGGACTATGTGCAGTTCATCCACCTGCAGAAGAATGCCCACCTGGTGCTGACCGATTCGGGCGGCGTCCAGGAGGAGGCCCCCAGCATGGGCAAGCCCGTGCTGGTGCTGCGCAACAACACCGAACGTCCCGAGGCCGTCACCGCCGGCACGGTGCGCCTGATTGGCACCGACACCGAGCGCATCGTCAACGAGGTGGCGCGCCTGATGGACAACCCCATCGCCTACGAGGAGATGGCCCACGCCGTCAATCCCTACGGCGACGGCCTGGCCGCCCGGCGGGCCGTGGCCGCGATCGAGCAGCTGCTCGGGGTGGGCACGCGCGTGGCTGACTTCGAGCCGCTCCTGCCTGGACAGATCATCGAGTTTGACGCCGTGAACGTGAGCGCTCAGGTCATGGCCGCAGTCAGTTGATCCTTCGTGCCCTCGGCAGGGGTGCCCCGGCCGAGGGCAGCCCTTCATTCCCAAGTTCCATCCCACCCCCCTTGGAAAGCCGCTGCCATGAATGCTCCGTGCTCGCGTGTCCCCGTCCATCTGACAGTTGGTGAACAGGCACTGGCTGTGGGGGGCGTGCTTTGGAACGTGGACGGACTCCCTGTTGCCGCGGCATCTTCTGGGACAGCCCTGCGCATGTGCGGTGGGGATGAACCTGTTGTCGGTACTTGGGATGACGTCCTGGACGGGTACGACATCCTGTCCGTGAGTGATGTAGAGACCGCTGGCTTTGGTGACCGTTTCGCTACCCTCTGGCCGGCACTTGAACCGGGAGGTTCCTACGAGGTTGGTGGCTGCCGGCAGCCAGTTCGTGATGCGGCCTCCTTCGCCCAGGAGTATCTGGATGGAGGTCGCAAAGAGACCGTGGCCTTTCTGGTGCGGACGGTGTCGCAGGTGGTGAGTGATTCCGAGGTTGTGACGCTCTCCAAGTCGGTCTATCGCCATCAGCGCATGCATGCCGTGTCACAACGCCAAGCTTCGGCCCATCGGGTGGAGCTGCTACCGGCTGCGTTCTACCGGCGTGAGGCGCCCTTGATCGTCGGTTCTCCGGTTAAGGAGCGTATGGCGCGCGACGCGCACCGCGACTACCAGCCGCAGTTTGTCCCAGCCCAGTTCTTGTCTGCGCTGGGAGAGTGCTTCGTGTCCGGGTATGGCAATGTCCACCCCTCAGAAGGGGCCGTCGTTGAGGAGTCATTCGCGAACTCGTGGCACACGACCACTCGAGGGCTTCTGCAGCGCAACGGGGATACGGACTGGTGGACATCCGTACAGGACGTCACTCCGCGCCAAGGTGTGGCGGTGGAAAAGCCCTGCATCATCCTCAAGCAGACGTGGGACGCCAACTACGGTCACTGGCTGGTCGACAATTTCGCCAGGCTCGCGCGGGTGGGAGAGTACCTGGACCTGGGCGAGGTTTCTGTCTTGGTCAATGATGTTCCCGAACCCATGCACGGGGTGATGGTGCAGTGCATGAATTTGCTGGGGATCGGCAAGGACCAGATCGTGGTGCAGGGCACTCACTCGATCCACCTCGCGGAGGCCTACTACCCGGGGCCGGTCTCCAGAGCGCCCTCAATGAAACACCCCCAAGCCGTCGACTTCCTTCGATCCCTCGTGCCCCTCGCTGCCGAGGCTGGAGGGCGAAATCATGCTCCGTCCGGCAAGGTGTATCTGAGCCGCAACAGAACAGGGAAACGGATGCTCACCAACGAAGATGAGCTCGTGCCCCACCTGGTCAAGCAGGGGTACGAGGTCGTCTACCCCGAGGAACTGTGCCTGTACGACCAGATGTGCACTTTGGGCGGTGCGCGACATGTGGTGGGAAACATGGGTGCCGCGCTCACGAATCTCGTCTTTTCACCTCCCGGCGTCAACATGGTGGCACTAGCGACCCCGGGCATGTCACACGACTACTTTTACGACATCGTGTCGCTCAAACAAGGCAGGTACGTGGGGATCCAAGCGTCAGGGGCGTCGAACACGCCTCTCACGGCCGACTTCTCGCTTGAGGTCAATAGCGTCCTGGATGTGTTGGCATCAGAGGGATTTCTAGATGGCGGAGCCCGTGCTCGGTCGATGGAAGGAGTGACCCAGTGACCGCCACGCACACCATCGTTGATTCCAAGGTGCGACACCTTACTGATGTGGCCCACCGGGAGAGCAGGGGGCGTCGCCGAAGAGGAATCCAGGATGTCACCCTCCAGGTGGGTGTCTTGGTGTTCTTCATCGCCGTCTGGTGGATCGTTGCGGCGGCGCACTGGGTTTCGCCGCAGTACCTCCCATCGCCCGCAAGCGTGGGGAAGGCATTTCTCCAAGCAAATACCTGTCGTGACATCGGCGACGGGCAGACCGCCTGCGGTGAGCAGAACTACTATCTGTGGGAACACCTACTCGTCTCGCTCAACCGAATCGGGGTCGGTGTCGCGCTGGCCATGGTTGTGGGACTCCTATTCGGATTCGCGCTTGGAATGGTGCGCCCCCTCCGGATTGCGCTGTCGCCCATGCTCAATTTTGTGAGAGCCCTGCCCCCTCTGGGCTATGCCGGTCTTGTCATCGTCTGGGTGGGGATTGGTGCAGCGGCAAAGATCTGGCTGTTGTTCCTGGCCGCCTTCCCTCCGATTGCGATCTCCGCCATGCAAGGGGTTTCTTCGGTCAGCCCCGAACGTCTACAAGCCGCGCAGTCGATGGGCGCGACTCGTCTGCAGATCTGGCGCTATGTCGTGCTGCCCCATTCGTTGGAGTCCATCGTGCAAGGCCTGCGTCTGGCGGTTGGGTTCGCTTGGACGACGGTCGTTGCTGCCGAGCTCAACAACGGCATCCCCGGAATCGGGGGTCTTGCTTACTTCTCGGGCACGCGACTTCAGACACCGCTGACCTTGGCCTGCGTCATCACCATCGGTCTGGTGGCAGTAGCGCTCGATTGGGGCATCGCCCGTGTCGGGACAGCTCTGGTGCCTTGGAAGGGAGGTGGATGAGATGAGCACGGATGTCTTGCGATCAGCCGCCGCGAAGAAGGTACGTGCTGGGGTGGTGGCGGTCGGTGTAGTCACTCTTTTTGCCTCCGGTGGAATGATCGATCCCAACAGGGCAGTGCATCCAGACGCCCAGGTCAGGGAAGCCTGCCCGATTGCGGTGGACGAGTCAGTGACCACGAAGGTCCGCATTGCCTGGCAGCCAGTCCCCAATGGTGACCTTGTGGTCAAGGACCGTCGCTGGCTGGAAGCCTGCATGCCCAACGCGACCATCGAGTGGATGAAGATGAGCTCCGGCGCGGATGTCGTACAAGCCTTCGGCGCGAATGCCATCGACATGGGCCAGATCGGCTCGTCGCCGATGGTCAAGTCCGTGTCAGGACCGCTGGACCTGGACATCCAGACGGTCTGGATCCATGACATCATCGGCAAGGCCGAATCCCTGGTGGTCCGGGATTCGGGCGTGACTGGCCTCGATGGGCTCAAGGGCAAGCGCGTCGCGGCAGCCTTCGGTTCCACCGCGCACTACTCACTGATCCGTGCTCTGAGCGCCCAAGGTCTGCTCAACTCTGTCACGCTGGTCAACCTGGCCCCCGATGCGATGCTCGGTGCCTGGAACAGTGGCGAGATCGATGCGGCCTGGGTCTGGGACCCCGTCCTGTCCCAGCTTGCCGCCAAGGGACGGGTGGTTCTTTCCAGCGCTGACACCGCCAGCCAGGGATCTCCGACCTTCGACCTCGAAGCGGCCACCGCTGAGTTTTCGGCCGCCAACCCAGCCTTCATGACAGTGTGGACCCAACTCCAGGATCGGGCAGTGACCATGATCAGGGACAGGCCAGACCAGGCTGCGGCGAGCATCGGCAGCGCACTCGGTGTGCCAGCTGAGGAAGCCCAGACCCTGTTGCCCGGCTACGAATACCCGACCGCACACGAGCAGAACACCAAGAAGTACTTCGGTGGGGGGATGGTCCGTCTGTGCACCAGCACCGGCGGGTTCCTCAGGGACCAAGGCTCTGTGACCGTGCCTGCCTCCGCCGACAGGTGCGTTCGCGCCTTCAGCCCGAGCAAGAAGGAGGGCGGCCGATGAGTCAGGAGTGGGGCCTGAAGGCATCTGGGACGTCAGCCTTGCCGATGATCCAGATCAAGGAATCCGAGCACGTGTACTTCTCGGACTCAGGGGAGGCCGTACACGCTCTGGCACCCACCACCCTCGACATTCCTGCAGGGCAGTTCCTGTGTGTCGTAGGGCCCTCGGGTTGCGGCAAGACAACCCTTCTGAAACAAATCGCGGGATTCCTCCGTCCTACACGCGGAGAGGTTCTCGTGCGGGGGAAAAACGTCACGGGTCCTGGAGCTGAGCGAGGCGTCGTATTCCAGCACCCGAACCTCTACCCGTGGTTCTCGGTGGAGGAGAACGTGTCGCTGGGTCTGCGGTTGCGCGGAGTCGGCCGTTCGGAGCGCTCCCGAACTGCTCGTGAGTATCTCGAGATGGTGGGCCTCGGCAGCTTCTGCGACGCCAAACCGTATGAACTCTCGGGTGGCATGCAACAGCGGGCGCAGATCGCCAGAGTGCTGGCCAACTCTCCGGAGATCATCCTCATGGATGAGCCGTTCGGGGCCTTGGACGCCCTGACCCGCGAAAGGCTTCAGGCAGACCTCTTGGCACTGCAGCGGGAGACGCACAAGACAGTGTTCTTCATCACGCACTCCGTCGAGGAAGCAGTCTTCCTCGGTGACCGCGTCATTGTGATGGGGGCGCGTCCTGGGCACATCGTGCTGGACGTGCCAATCGAGCTCTCGATGCACGCCGGACACCTGCTCGGTCCAGAGATGAAGTCCATGCAGGAGTTCATTGAGCTACGTGACCTAGTGGCGGCAGCCATCACCGGCTGACGGGACGGATGGCCCACCGGCCTCCCTTCACACGGCGAGGTCCTCCGAGGTGAGGACACGCGAGCTCCAGGGGAAGTCCGGACGGCGAATGTATGCCGTCACACGCCACCGTCCGGGCGCGAGATTGCCTTCCTGGGGGTGGACCATCGTCGCGTCCTGTTCGTACCAACGAGTCAACACGCGCTGGTTCTCGTGGTGGATGTAGAAGGCGTACTCGGCCGGTCCCTCGACACCATCGACGGCGATGGCCAGCCGTCCGTCAGTGGATGTGACGTGCAGATGAGCTGGGCCGACCGTGGCCTTCGAGAGCACTGCCGCGTAGGCACCCGGCTGCGGTTGCCACGCGTCCTGAGAGACGCTCGCGGCAAGGCTGATAGTGCGCTTGTCGACCTTCACGCTCTCGGAGATCCCGAGCGCGTCGACGATGGTGGCGGTGCGTGCTGCATAGGTCACCGTCGACGACGGGCTGCTGTCCTGAGCCACGGCAATGGAGGGCGCCAGCAGCTTTGCGACGTCCCGCGTCTGTGGGTGGACCATGAGCAGGTCCATGTTCTCGTTGATGGTCGCCTGCGCCTCGGGAACGGTCTTCCACGGTTGGCCGCCGGTCTCCAGGACCTGCAACGGCTTCTGCCTGTTGCGTTGGTTCTGGTCTTCCCACGAAATCAAGCCACGCTCGCGCTTCGCGTCGGTCCAGACCGTGACGTCGCCGCGTGATTCCGCCAGCCATTCAGTGGGCCAAGGGTGTGCCTCGAAAGGCAGGACGTTCAAGTCCGGGGCACTCTGCTCGATGAGTGCGAACAAGAGTCGTCCCGTCTCCTGATCGCTGCGCTCCAAGAGTTGATTGGCCCAGAAGAACTCGGGCTGAGCCAGGGGATAGACCATGAGATTTCCAGTCGCTGCCGCGAGTTGGATGGTGCCGAAGTGTGAACGATTTCGGTGCATGGCGTAATAGCGGTCAAGGGTCGATTCGACATCCTCGCCAAGGCCGTAGTCGATGGCATTGACGAACGCTTGCTGGGCGGCGGCGTAGTGACTTTCCTGGACAGCAGCGCGAGGGACAAGAGTCGTGAACAGTCGTTCGAGATCAGTTCGGATGCCCTGCCGGGTATTCAGGTTGCCGGCAGCCCATCCTGGGTAGGAGTCATGGTGTAGGTGACCGTAGTGGCTGCGATAGAGCTCGCCGCCACCGCCGTGGAGGCTGAGCGTTGGAGATGTGCTGGGAACTCCGACGCGGGCGGGGGCGCGGAACTCGTAGCTCTGACCCCCGCGATAGTCCTGCCACAACGACAGCGACTCCTGGAAGGTGACGGGGCGCTGCGGAGTTTCGTTGGCTGACTGCCAGCGCAGAGCATAGTGGTCCACCATCGTTGCGGCGAGAGGTAGATCGCGCGCGATGACTTCCCGACTTGGCCCCGGAGGGGCGCTCCGCGGGTCGGCCGAATAGATCTCGAGTTGCCTCTCGAGGCCTGCGGCGATGGCAAGCGCCAAGACTGCGCGTGAGTCCTTGCCACCTGAGAGACCCAACGTGAAGCCGGACAGGTCTCCGCGTGCCGCAGACCGAAGGGTGGCCGTGGCGCGCTCGGTGCCAGCGGCGATCAGCTGTTCGAATGAACGGCCATGAGGGTCCTGGAAGAAGGGGCGCGTGCACAGCTCCACACCCTCTTGGGTCACCAGGAGGAACTGGTCCGGACGGAGGGTCTGCGCCCCCGCACGTACCGACAGGGGCGAGGAACGCTGGGTGAAGATCGTGGCGTTGGTGACCAAGGAGGGGATCGCGGTGCTCCAGTCGATGGCGGGGACGTCGCCGTCATCGGTGAGGCTCTTCGCCAGACCTCTCAGGGAGCTGGAGACGTGAACCTTGCCCTGTGATCCGCCTCCGCGGAAGGCCCAATTGACGGGGCAGTAGCCGAAGAAGTCGCTGGCGAAGACGACCGCCTGCTGGTCGGAGGACTGGAACATGCCGAACCACTCGCCCGTCCACAGAAGGGCATCTTCCAGCGTGGCTGACGCCAATTCACCCTGCAGGGCAGTGTCAAGTGTTGACTGGCATACGCCTTGGGGCGTGGCGATGACTCCGATTAATGCTACGGGGCGGAAGTCGGCCGTGGGGCGCGAACCCATGCGAGGACGCCCAGTGCCGACTCCGGTCACGGTGAGAGCACTGTGAGTTCGGTCAATCGAAGAGGTTCTTTCGCCTTCTGTACCATTTACCCTCGTCATACTGGAATCCGTCCTTTTAACCCTTCGGTTGCCCTGTTCAGTGGGGGATTGCTTCTTGGGATCCTGAACTTGGCTGGCTGTAGTCAGATGAATCTAGGATATGACTCTCGGTGCGGCAGCGTAGGCGCCGGAGGATTGCCTGGCTTCACCCAAGCTACGCCTCTCCGACGCACTGTCGCTGGGACTCCGACGGCCAATGCGTGGACGTCAATGGGATGCGACGCAGTCACTACGGACATGGTTCCGATGATTGCTCCCCCGCCGATGGTGCTGCCTCCCATCACCGTTGCGCCTGCGCCGATCCACACGTGGTCCCCGATTTTGATGGGGCGACTGAAATTAATGCGCTCCCCACTCTCCAGGTCATAAATTGGGTGATTGTCATAGGCGCGCAACGCCACGTTCTTTGCGAATAGACAGTCATCTCCGATGTCAACTGAGACGCCATCCTCTGTAACGATCTCCAAATTTGACGTCACGCTGAGGAGCTCACCAATCGTGACCGTGCAGTCCCGGCCCACGGCGATTGCCCCTCTAAAACAGCTTCGCTGTCCGATGGAGATCCGGCCATTGGGTTGGTGGAACTGAACTCCTCCCGACCAGGTGACTCCTTGTTCGAACCGGATGACACAATTTGTAGAATTGAAATTGATTGAGCTTCCGGGCATGGTCTTTGAGGGGCTTCCGATGATTCTGTTCCCCAGTTCATCCTCGTAAGGGCCGATCTCGGTCACTCGAGGCATCAGAGATTGCTCATCGGGGAAGTGGCGTAGGCGATTTGCGCCAAAGACTCGCGGATCTTCGGTGTGTCGCCGCCGGGTGTGAGGAAATCAATATCCTCCCGTTGCGTCATGGGTGACCCATCGTCCACCAGAGCCCACACCTTTCCACCAGCGCTGCTGTAGTCACTCAGCTTGGAGGGGAGGAAGGGGTTGATGGGAAGGTTGACGTCACGGATGACATCGTTCACCAGGAGAACGTCGAACAGAGTGGCCGCGTTCAGGAACTCCAAATAGTCCAAGTACGGGTTCACGTAGACGTTGGCGCTGAGATGTTGCTCGGCGATCTGTTCCTTGACGAGCTTCGGGTTGTTGCAGAAAATGTGGAACCGCACCTTGCGACGCACCTCAGAAGACGAGTTCTGGAGGGCCGTCATCACCTCACCGATCCCACGATTCGGGTAGAAGCTGCCAAAGTAGGCGATGTTCACCACGCCATCGGGCACCTCATATGAGGTGGGGGACACGTGGTACAGCTCAGGAGCTGGCGTGGGATGCGGACGGACACGTGCCTTCTTGAGCACCATCGCCTTGAAGTCTTGGTCCTTGTACAAGGACAGCATGTAGTCGAGCTGGTTCTGGTTTGTGAACAGGAGGTCGTCCGCGAGCACCATCGTGGCTGCCTCGATCAAGTCGAAGCTGGACTCGATGGGCAGGTGGGCGAAGCCCTTGCCAGCGATGCCCTGTCGCAGACGTTCCGAGACGTCGTTGTCGACCAGGGCTGCCTTTCGAGGCAGGCCGGCCGCATCCCTGCGCAGCGGATCGGAGAACTCGGCCGTCCACACCACGTTCCAATGGCGCAGCTTGAACAGGGCCGCGGCAACGTGGGACCCGGCCCAGAGGGCGCGGCTGTACATGGTCTCGTACGGACCCTTGGTGGCGTCGAGCTTCTCCGCCTTGTCGAGAGCCTTCGCTGCGAAGTCGGAGATGTTGTTCCAGTCCGCGAAGGACGGGGGCGCCTGGACCACGACGTGCTGATCCACCCACGGATCGGACAACATGCGCAGCGATTCGTCTACCCGACGGATCTTCGACATGTCATTCGAGATCACGTCAACGATCCGCTCGCGTTCCGCGATTGCCTTGCCCGCGACGACACCGGAAGTGTCGGAGAAGGGCATGAAGCAGTAGGCGATCGCAAGATCACGAGCCATGCCACTGTTCAGCTTCGCCCAGGGGAGGTGACGGTGATCCTCAATGGGCACCCGACGCAGGATCTCATCCCGTCCCCCCTCGTTCGCTTCGGCATATCGAGCAATGAACCCCTGCTGGGCCTTGATCAGCTGGGTGATCGCGGCGGCATCCTGCTTCGAGGCGGCCCGCTGGGTGGCCTCAAGGTCCTTGATGCACGCAAGGCGCTCTTCCACTAGGAACTCGAAGGTGCCGGTGCGGCGTGAGATCGAGTCGTCGCGGAGCTGCCGGAGGTAGGCCCTGTCCGGCCCGGGGCGCACTGCAGTGATGTGAATGCCAGGTTCGGTGAGCAGGTGCGCGAAGTAGACGAGGTCTTCACCGCTGCGCAGGTCGGTCCGGTAGCTGGCCTTGCGTGCCAGCTCGATGGGGACGAGCTTGCAGGCGTTGAAGCCGAGGGCCCACGGGATCTCGCGAGCCAGCACCCGCTTGCCGAGGAGGGCATCGATTCGTGTGCCGAGGGAATTGTTCGGGTCAATGTCGCCATCGGGCGTGACATTGACGATGGGGGCCAGGGCAATGTCACCGCCTTCGACCGCGAGCATGAGCTCTTCCAAGAAGCGCGGCTCCACCGTGTCGTCGTCGTCGACGAAGGTGACATGACTCATCCGGGCGGCCGCCAGCCCGAGGTTGCGCGCCTCGCCAGCGCTTGCCCGGGACGACCGCAGGACCCTCAGATCCATGTCCAGCTCGGGGCCGAGGGACGCAAGTAGGGCCAGCGTGCCATCGTCCTCGCCGTTGGGCACGACGATCACCTCGTAGCGGGACCTGTCGAGGCTCTGGCTCGCCAAGGATTCCAGCGCGACGGCGATACGCCCCGCGCCTTGATAGGTCGGCATGATGACGGAAACACCATTGGCGGTCGGGTCGATGGCTTCCTGGGCCGGTCCGGCGCCCCGCAGGGCATCGATTTCGGCCTTGAGGTCATCAGGCGAAAGGACCAACCGGCGGGCGTACTCCTGGCTATCCACACGCGATTCCATGTCAGTGAGCCTTCTTTCGTTCCCAGTTGGCGAGCGTGATGCGTCCGAGGCGAGATCCCGCCAGGGCGTCATACTTGCGCTGGAGAGCAGCCAACTTGACGTTCAACGTTGTGATGCGGCCTTGGAGCTCGGCGAGTTCCGGTGCCGACACGGGTGCGGTTTCAGTGGGAGCCTCTGCCGAGGGAGCTTGTGAGGCGTACTCGCCAAGCAGCTCCAAGGCGCTGGCCAGACGTGCCCTGAGAAGTGGAATCTCGTCACTGTCGGGGCCGGTCCGTGCGATAGGGGAGGCAGTCAGCATGCCGAGCTTCAGCATGCGAATCATGTCCTCAGCGGATTCGTCCTGAGGCAGGCTGGGAGCGACTTCAACGGTGACCGAGCGATCCTCCACCCCGAAGCTGGTGATCGTGAGTTCCTTGGCTGCTGCGCCCTCAGCCAAGGAGGCGAAGATGCTCAGGTCCTCGGTCGAGAAGACCAGCAACAGCCGCGCGTCAGCGCTGGGGAAGCCATGCTGGATGGACTCGCGGACCAATTCGTTCAGGGCGTGGGGGCGGCTGTCCAACAGGATCACTCCACCAGCTCCGGCAGGAATGTCGGCGACAGAGTCGACCACCAGTGACGCCGAATTGACCAAGCCAAGGAGACCTTTGGAGCGCTCCTCGGGAGCGCACACCACTACTTCATCCTTGAGCGCGGGGTGGTGCCAGATGTCGTCACGTTTCAGCACCAGGCTGCTCCGATCGGGGGGAGGTTCGGGGGATCTGTAGGGGATCATATCTAGGATGGATGGCTCAGGGTTGCGGGACAGACCCGGAACACGGCTAATACTGTGATTTGTGGAGGCGGGTATGGACGAAACTCAGCGATCGGATGCGAGAACGCGTCTGGCAGTGGCCGGGAGCTGTGTTTCGCGTGACACGGTGGCCTGCATGGACCCTGCCGGTCACGAACTGCAGTGCTACGTGGCGCGTCAATCGCTGTTGTCCTGGGGCAGCGACGCCACGCACCATCTACCGCCCGGGGTGCCCTTTGCCAACCAGTTTCAGCAGAAGCAGGTGGAGGGGGACTTTGCAGGGGACCTCACCGATCGCCTCCAAGAGGTTGCGGATAGCGTGGACGTGCTCCTGATCGACCTGTGCGACGAGCGGCACGGTGTCGTGAGAATGCACGATGGCAGCTACGTGACAAAGAGCATTGACGTCGTCACCAATGATGGTCTGTCCGGCGCTCTGGAGTGCGGAAGAGTGCTGCCGCTTGGTAGCGATGAGCACTTCCATGCTTGGTCCCATGCGGCGGATCGCTTTGTTAGCTGGCTGCGGACATCTGGGCTGTTGGAGCGCACGCTGCTGGTGACCACCCCTTGGGCCGTCACTAGTAGCGATGGGAGCGCGGTGCCGGGATCGATGGGCATCATCCCGGAACAGGCGAACGCTCTGTATCCCAGGTATCACACACACCTCGAAACACTGGGGCTGCGCTCCGTGTCGAGCGCTGCTCCCCAAGCAGACCCCGAGCACCGCTGGGGTCTGGCCGCCTTCCACTACACGCCGGAGGTGTACGCAGAGATTGCGAACGAGGTCATCACCATGGCCACGGCAGCCGGGCGGCGTCAGGTCTGAGTCACACCACCACCAGCTGCCGGGGAATCCCCGGCAGCTGCCGTTCGGCGCCCAGGAAGTGGTCGTCCTCCACATTCCACGAGTGGCCGCCGTCGGCGCCCTGACGCATCTGGACGAAGTTGAACGGGTCGGTGGCAATGATGGTGCCGCCCGCCGCGGTCACGGCCTGCAGGAAGCCGGTGTCCTCGGAGCGGTTCAGGGCGGGGAAGGACACCTGCCGGGCCACGTCGCGGGTGGTGGTGATCGTCGGCCCGGCCACCAGGTTGGATGGCCGCCAGGCCATGCCCTCTGAGGCCAGCACGGTCAGGTCACGCTGCGCCAGGTGCACCCAGCGCTCGTACTTGCCCACCACGTCGGCGCCAGTGATCCGCTGTGCTGCCAGCAGGTCTGACAGGTAGTGCTCAAAGTAGAGGTCGTCATCGTCCATCTTGGAGACGATCGGGGCGTCGCTACGCTCCACCAGGGCGTTGAGCACCCGGCCCAGCGGCCAGTCATCCGGCGCGCTCAACGCCTGTAGGTCAACCCCCCGTTCGGCGGCGCGGTCACGGAAATCGGCGCCTACCTCGAATCCGTGGGCTCCCAGCAGCCACTGGATCTCAACGTCGCTCTGCCGGGCCACCTGTTCCAGCGCGTGGTCCAGTTGGTGGGGGCGCTTGGTCGACATCACCACGCTCACCTGGTTCGAGGGCGGCATCGCACCCGGCAGCCCCACGGCCTGCAAGACCTGGTCCACCCGGTGGGAGTAGGTGTGGGATCGCCACAGCTCCCGTTGCCCCAGGTGCACCAGGCGTCGCGCGGCGTCACGATCGTGCAGCAACTCGTCGATCACCAGGGTCGCCAGCGGTGTGGAATCCACCTGCGCAACACCGTCGCCCAGGAAGGCCCGGATCGCGGGCGTGGGGGTGGTCACCACCGGCGTTCCGCAGGCGGTGATCTCCAGCAGGCGACGGGCGAACATCGTCTCCGAGTCGGTGACCGTGTTGACATTCAGGAAGACCTTGTAGGCGCGGTAGGCCGAGAGCATCTGGTCAAAGGAGAGGCTGCCCACCACCCGCTCTGCGTAGGGGGAGGGGAACTGGTAGCGCTCGTCGTCGCCCAGGAAACGGGAGAAGATCTCGAACCGGTTCTCGTCGTCCTCGGCCTCCAGCGCGGCGTCGAAAAGCAGCCGCATCTGGTCACGTCGCTCGGGGTACTTGTGGTTGAACCAGGTGCCGGCAAAGGCGATGCCGCGTTCGTGCTCGCCATGGAGGCGACGCACGGGATTGACGATGCGCTCCTGGACCGCGAAGGGCAGCACGTCCACCCGGTCATGACCCAGCGACTCCCGGTACCGGGGCACGCAACTGGCGTCGGTGGTGAGGACGTGGTCGAACAGGCGCGCCGAGTCGAGAAAGTCCTCGAAGTGCGTCGGGTCCTCCTTGTTCCAGAAGACCGTGGGAATGCCGCGCTCCCGGCAGGCCGCCACCAGTGCGCGGACCTCGTCGGTGGGGGCCTTGCTGCCGGTCAGCTGGTACTGCCACGTGTCGTGGTTGCCGTGCCAGGCGCTCTCGACGAAGAGCAGGTCAATCCCGTCCACCTGTTCACGCCACGTGGAGGGCTTCAACAGCACCGACTGCCACTCGTAGCCAAAGGCGGCCCGGGTGAAGTCGTCGGCAATCGTTCCCACGCGCAGGTCCCGACGAGGAGCGGACTTCGGCCACTGGAAGGGATGGAAGAGCATCGAGCCATCGTCGGCCCGGGTGAAGAGGTCACCCTTCCAGGTCACGACGGTGCCACGGCGTCGGCGCTTGAGGTGCTCTCGCAATTGGGGGAAACCCCCCTCGCGGAGGTGCCACAGGGCCTTGCGGGCGGAGGCCAGCGGCCCGGTGGACGTGGTCACTGGTCCTCCATGGACGCCACCAGGAAGCCGTCGCGGGCCTGCTGCATCACCTTGTCCGCAACATCCTTCTCGTTCGACGCCATGTTCCACGCCCACCAGCGGTAGGTGCGGGCCACCGTCTTGGCGTCCCCGTCGGCGATGATCTCGCCCATGTGCAGCCAGATGGCCCGGGTGCACATGGTCTCGATGGTCTGGGCGGCATGCGAGACCAGGAAGATGGTGCCTGCCTGTTCCCGGATCCGCTCGATCGTCTCCTCCGAGCGTTTCGCGAAGGCGGCATCGCCGGTGCCCAGTGCCTCGTCGATCAACAGGATCTCGGGTTCGGCCGCTGCGGCAATGGCAAAGGTGAGGCGGGCGGACATGCCCGACGAGTAGGTGTTCATCGGCCGGTTGATGGCACTGCCAATTCCGGCCAGCTCCACCACGGCCGGCAGGCGCTCCTCGGCCTGCTCCGGTGTGAAGCCCAGTGCCAGCAGGCCCAGCATCACATTGCGTCGGCCGCTGAGCTGCTGCACCAATGCCGCCTGCACGCCCAGCAGGACGGGCGTGGCGGCGGCGCGAACCTGCCCGGAGGTCGGCTGCTGCACGCCGGCGATCACGCGCAGCAGGGTGCTCTTGCCGGAACCGTTGGAACCCAGGATGCCCAGGTGCTCGCCCTCGTAGACCGTGAAGGAGACCCCCTTGAGGGCTTCCACCGTCGCCCGCCGCCGGCCGGGGGCCACGAGCTCCAGCATCCGGCGGATTCGTTTGCGCGACGGCTTGTCACTGCTCATCTCGGAGCGGTAGCGCACCACCACGTTGTCCACCACCACGGTGGGGAAGGGGCCAGGAGTCGTGTCCTGCCCAATGGCATCAGTCGGGGCGTCCATAGGTCACCTCCCCACGCCAGAACCAGACCAAACCGATCACCAGGGCGGCCACGGCCCACAGGGTCAGCTCGAACCACTGGCCCGGTGGTGGCACGACCTTGGTCAACAGCAACTGGCGGTAACCGTCGATCAGCAGGTACAGCGGATTGTTGCGCACCAGCATCGCCAACCAGGGGATGGCCTCGTAACGCTGGATGGAGAACATGACACCGGAGCCATACATCAGGAAGCGGAAGATGGTGGGCACCAACTTCTGGGCATCCGGAATGTCGGAGCACAGCCGGGCTGCCACAAAGGCGAAACCGGTGTTCATCATCACCTGCAGGGCAAAGAGCAGCGGGAAGAGCAGCGCCGACGGCCCCGGGGCGCCGACGAAGATGGTGGCCAGCACGAACAGCACCAGGATGTTGGGCACCGATTCGAGCAGGTTGCGCAGCACCGACGCGAGCACGAGTGACGCGCGGGGAAAGCTGAAGGCGCGGATCAAGCCGGAATTGGACTTGATGATGCCCGAGGCGCCATTCACATCACGGCTCGTAATGCCGAACATGAAGATGCCGATGAGCAGGAAAGCAGGGAAGTTCGGGATGTTCGACGCGAACAGGAAGCCGAAGACCACCAGGTAGACAGCCGCGTCCATCAGGGGGTTCAGCAGCAGCCACAGATTGCCCAGCAACATCCCCTTGTTCTGCGTGACCGCCAGACTCCAGGCGCGTTCGGTGATGAAGTGGCGACGCTCCCACAGCTGCCGCAGGTAGATCGCCAGTGGTGGGCGACCGCTGACCGGGCGCAGCTCGGGGGGATCTGCGGATCGGCGGGGCGGCTGGTGGGGGAGTCGAGGGGCGGTTTCGGCGGGTCGCCGAGCGCTGCTCATCGGAGGGCCTCCAGAGATCGGTACAGGCGATCGTAACCATCAGCCGCCGCCTGCCAGGTGCGTTCGGCCGCCCACGCCCTCCCGCGTGTCGCACAATCGGCATACAGATCCGGGGTGTCGAGCAAGCTCGCGATGCCCTGCGCCAGCTGCCCGGGATCACCGGGCGCCACCAGTGGCGCGCCGCTGGGCTCCACCAGTTCTCGCAGTGCCGGCAGGTCGCTGGCGACGACGGGACGGCCCAGCGCCATGGCCTCCACGGGCTTCAGGGGCGTCACCACCCGGCAGACCGGCGTGTCCTGGCGGGGGATGCAGACCACGTCCAGCGCCTCCACCCAGGTCAGTGCCGCCGCACGCCCCACGCGGCCGGGGAACTCGCACGCGTCGTAGATGCCCAGTTCCCGAGCCAGGGCCATCAGCGACGGACGGCTGGTCCCGTCGCCCACCAGGGCACAGCGCACATCACGCCCCTGGCCACGCAGCTCTGCGACGGCCCGCAGCAGCGTCTCGAATCCCTCGTACTCCACCAGGGAACTCATCGCACCCACCCAGCGGGCGTCGGCGTCGAGCCCCAGCCGGGCTCGGGCCTGCCTGGGCGAACCGTCCCGCAGCAGGAGCTCCTGGTCCACCGCATTGGGCACCACCAGGATCTTGCCGGCGTCCACACCGCGTGCGGCCAGGTCATCCTTCTGCACCTGACTGAGCACCACCACGGCATCGGCCGCCCGGGCACAGGCTGTCTCGCGGTCGCGTTGCAGCCGCAGGAATTCGCTGCTGGCGGCCTCGGCCCGCACCGCCTCGGGACGCTTGGAGAGCCAGGTGAGCTCCAGCTGGCCACGCATCTCGTAGACCCAGGGAATGCCCCACGCCTCGGCGACGGCCTGGGTCACCAGCCCATTGGTGTAGTCGGTGGTGGTGTGCAGCACCGACGGGCGCACCGTGGCCACCAGCGCGGACAGGCGTCGCGCGTGTTCGGCCAGCCGGTCCTGCGCCAGCGGCGGCAAGGAGGGGGGAATGATCCGGTGCACGGGAATGCCGTCCACCATCTCCACCCGGGCGGTGCCGATCCGGCCAATGGTCACCGGGTAGCCAATCCGGGTGGCCGCCTCCACCCGCCACCCGGAATCACGCTGCGCCTGCATGATGGCCTGGCTGCGCAGCGTGGAACCGGAACGGGTGTGCGGCAGGGAGTTGGTCAGCACGTGCAGCACCGATTGCGGGCGGGGGCGCCACTGCGCCAGGTCTGCGGCCGGTGCAGACAGCCGGAAGTCGGGCTGCATCGTGGCCCGGGTGCTGCGCAGGCGGGCGGCCATGGCGGAGCCCGCGGGCAGCCCATCGATCGCGCCGCTCAGGTCGCCGGCGGCGACGCGCTCCCGCGCCCGGTCCTCGGCCTGTACCAGGTTCTGGGGCACCTGGGGCTGCAGGCCCCGAGCCTGGGCTGCGGCCGCGGCCACCCGGTCCAGCACCCGGTGGCTGCGTCGCTGGCCGGCCTCGGGCGCCCACCGGGCCACGGCCTCGTCCACCAGCGCCGGCTGGTCGGACAAATGGGCAGCCACCACCTGCACGGCGGCGGGCCCACGGCCCGTGGGCACCCGGCGCGCCAGGCCGGTGCGGCGGGCCAACTGCACGTAGAAGGTGGCGCTGTCCGATCCAAGATGGCCCAGGATCGTGTCGCCGGTCAGTCGGACGTCATCGGCCAGCGCCGTGACCCGCCCGGAACCGCGGACGGGGGAGCGGCGGGCGGCATCGCCAAAAGCCTTGATCGCGGCCGTCGCCTGACTGGCCAGATCCGCGTAGCCCGCCAGCCACTCCTGGCCGCCAACGCCCACCTGCAGACGCTCCCGATGCGCGGCGAGTTCGGTCCACAGCTGCGCCAGAGCCTCGGGATCGTCCTGGGGCACCACGTCACCGGCGCCCGTCTGGGCGACGATCCGGGCCGCTTCGCCGTCGATGCTGGCGCTGATGTGGCGGCCGCTGTGCAGCGCCTCGTAGAGCTTGCTGGGAACGGTCAGCCGCATGCCGTCCCAGTCGCGCAGCATCACCAGGACCGAATCGGCCCATTCGTAGTGGCAGTCCACCTCGTCGGCCCGCACCCGGGGCACGAACTCCACCGGAGCATCAAGCCGAGCCGCCAGATCACGCAGTGCCGCCTCATGCACGCCGCCGCCCACCAGTCGCAGCTGCACATCGACGCCTCGCTGCTGGGCCAGCGCCGCCGCCCGGACGGCCGTGGAGAGCTTCTGCGCCCGGCCAAAGCTGCCCAGGTAGACCACGTGGAGCGGCCCTTCCGTCCGCTGGGTGTGCGGCTGACGGGCGGGCCGCTGGGCAATGTTGCGGGCCAGCTCCACCGACGCGAATCCGCGCTGCAGCAGGTCATCGCGCAGGGCATCGCTGGTCACCACCACCGTGGCGGCCGCGCTCTCCATCCGCCACGCCAGGCAGGTCAGAGCGCGGGTCCACAGCGGGGCCCTCTGCGGCAGGGTGGGGGAGTCCTGGGTGCCGTCGTCGTCCCAGGTGGGGAAGTCCTGCAGGAGGTGCGGCCAGGCATCGCGCAGCTCCAGCACCAGCGGCGTCCTGCGCAGCCGTGAGACCAGCCAGCCCAGCGGCAGGGTGGACAGGGCCGGCACGGTGGCCACCACCACGTCGGGGCGCGGCGTGGAGAGCGCCTGCACCAGCGACTGCACGGTGCCCAGCGCCTCATTGGCCACACGTCGGCGGATCCCCAGGCCGGGAACCAGCGAACGCACCTCGTGCACGCGCAGCGCGGGATTGTCGTGGGGGAGCCGTGGCTGGTTGCGCCACCGGGGGACGACCACATCGAGCTCATGACCCTCGTCGACGATCGACTGGCCGAGCCAGCTCCAGCGCGCGGCATGCACGCCGGCCTCCGGGGGGAAGTGCTGCGTCAGCAACAGAATGCGAATGGTGGCTCCTCACCGCACCGTGCGAGCCAACCCCCTTGCCGTCTCCCGAACGGCCCGTGGGCGTCACGCGACAAACATCCCCCGACGTCTTCTCGCAATGATAGCCTGCATACCGAGATTTCGGGGGCTCGTCATTGTCATCGCTGGACTTCTAGGAGAGTCGTGGACAACAAGGTCGCCGTCATTGGGCTGGGCTACATCGGTCTGCCCACCGCCGCAGTACTTGCTCGTGCAGGTCTGGACGTGGTGGGAGTTGACGTCAGCGACAAGCATGTTGACGCGGTCAACCGCGGGGAGCTGCCCTTCGTCGAGGAAGGGCTGGGCGAGGTCGTCGCGGAGGTGGTCAAGGCCGGCAAGCTGACCGCCACCAAGGAGACCCCCAAGGCCGACGTCTACATCATCGCCGTGCCCACCCCCTTCGCCGACGGCCACAAGGCCGACCTCAGCTACATCGACGCCGCCACCGCCGCCATGGCCCCCCAGCTGGAGGGTGACGAGCTGGTGATCCTGGAGTCCACCTCCCCGCCCGGCACCACCGAGCACGTCCGCGACGTCCTGCTCTCCCTGCGCCCCGAGCTGACCGAGGTGGAGTTCGCCCACTGCCCCGAGCGTGTACTGCCCGGCCGCATCATGGTGGAGATGGTCACCAATGACCGCATCGTCGGCGGCCTCACTCCGCATGCGGCGCAGCGCGCCTGCGACCTCTACGCCACCTTCTGCCAGGGTGAGCTGCACCAGACCGACGCCGTCACCGCAGAGATGGCCAAGCTCACGGAGAATGCCTTCCGCGACGTCAACATCGCCTTCGCCAACGAACTCAGCCTGATCAGCGACCGCCTCGGGGTCGACGTGTGGGAACTGATCGAGCTGGCCAACAAGCACCCCCGCGTCAACATCCTGCAGCCCGGCCCGGGCGTCGGCGGCCACTGCATCGCCGTGGACCCCTGGTTCATCGTCTCCAGCACCCCGGAGGAGGCCAAGCTGATCCGCCAGGCTCGCGAGGTCAACGACGGCAAGCCCAGCTGGGTTGTGGAGCAGGTGCGCAAGGCCGTGGGCTCGCGGTCCGATGCCACCATCGCCTGCCTGGGTCTGGCCTTCAAGGCCGACATCGACGACCTGCGCGAGTCGCCGTCGGTGCAGATCGTGGAGACCATCGCCAAGGAACTCGGCGACGTCACCGTGCTGGCCGTGGAGCCGCATGTTGACACGCTGCCCCAGCAGCTGGCCGGCCGTGGCGTGCGGCTGGCCGAGCTGGACGAGGCCCTGGAGGCCGCCGACATCGTGCTGCTGCTGGTGGACCACACCGCCTTCAAGCAGCTGGACCCGGCCCGTCTGGAGGGCCGCACCGTCATCGACACCAAGGGACTGTGGCGCGCCTGACGCGCCACGCCGCCGCGTCGTTCCCCGCGGTTGAGAAACAGTCAGCGGAGGAGAACTGATGCGACGCCTCGCCAGGCCCCATGTGCTGCTGGCCGCCCTGCTCGTCTACCTGCTGGTGGGCGGCTGGGTGGCCGGCAGCTGGTTCCTGTACTTCTTCGGCGGCTTGGCGACGCTGGTCTGGGCCGCCGTGGTGTGGATCGGCCGCGGGAAGCGACGCCAGCGCCGCGGTGCCGCGCTGGGCCTGGTGGGGCTGGGGCTGTGCAGCGCCGGCTACCTGGCCGGGGTGCACCCCGGGATGATGTCGTCGTGGGTCAATCCGCCCGTGCAGGCGGAGCCGGCGCCGGAGATCAGCCCATCCAGCAGCCACTCCGTGACGCCGTCGGCCACCCCCACGGCCAGCCCGTCGCCCACACCGAGCAGGAGCCGGATCTCCATGCCGGTCCCGGCGCCCGCCACCGCCACCTGGGTGCCGCCCGTGGTGAGCGCCTCCACCCAGCCTGCCTGGACCCCGGAGCCCGAGGCCGTCCCCGAGCCCGTGCGTACCACCAGAGCCCCGGAAGCACCCGTCAATCAGGGTCCAGTGGTGCGCGTGCCCACCCAGCCCAGGCCGAGCGTCGTCGAGTTCGGCAACGGCACCAACAGCAACGGCAGCGGGGGCACCACCAGTGCCCCGGCCACGGCGCCCACCGCCACATCGCCCACCACCACATCGCCCACCACCAGGGCCCAGGACCCGGCCCCCACCGTTCCCAGTGACACGCAACCGGGCACCGCCCCCGCGCCGGACCGCGTGACCACCCGGCCCAGCGGGGGAGCGTCGCGACGGATCGCCAGCCCGGCGGCGGATGGCCAGATCGCCGGGCAGGCAGCCGCCAGCCCCACGTCCGGACCGATCGGCTGACCTTGGGGCGCGCTCCTTTGCCTGTGCGCCCCCGACCGCTACAGTGGAGCCAACTCGGGCAGGACGAGCCGCAAGGACGCGGCATCGGACGTGATGGGGCCGGAGCGGTGCTGTGCGCAGATGTTGATTTCCTGACGCCCATGCAGTAGTGTGTTATTTTGCCCCATCGCCAAACTGTCGACCCGTCACTTGACTCGGGTCGTTCTGCATGCAAAGAACCCTTTCCGAGTTCTTGGAAGGACCAATATCTTGGCCGCCTCGCGCACTGCGTCGAAGAACACGAATGTCGTCTCCACCAGCGGACGAATCTCCTTCGCGAAGATCCATGAACCGCTCGAAGTCCCCAATCTCCTCGATCTCCAGACGAAGTCCTTCGACTGGCTGATCGGCAACGAGGCCTGGCGCAACAGCGTCGAGGAGGCCCTCGAGGCGGGACGCACCGATGTCAACACCAAATCCGGGCTGGAGGAGATCTTCGAGGAGATCTCCCCGATCGAGGACTTCTCCGAGACGATGTCGCTGAGCTTCCGCGACCATCGCTTCGAGAGCCCCAAGTACTCGGTGGAGGAGTGCAAGGACCGCGACGTCACCTACGCAGCCCCGCTCTTCGTCACCGCCGAGTTCATGAACAATGACACGGGCGAGATCAAGAGCCAGACCGTCTTCATCGGCGACTTCCCGCTGATGACGGACAAGGGCACCTTCATCATCAACGGCACCGAGCGCGTCGTCGTCTCGCAGCTGGTCCGTTCGCCCGGCGTCTACTTCGAGCAGACCCCGGACAAGACGTCGGACAAGGACATCTTCACCGCCAAGCTGATCCCGTCGCGCGGTGCGTGGCTGGAATTCGAGGTTGACAAGCGTGACCTGGTGGGCGTCCGCCTCGACCGCAAGCGCAAGCAGAACGTCACCGTGCTGCTCAAGGCGCTGGGCTGGAGCGAGGAGCGCATCCTCGAGGAGTTCAGCGAGTACGAAAGCATCCGCCAGACCCTGGAGAAGGACAATGTCTCCACCCAGGACGAGGCCCTGCTGGACATCTACCGCAAGCTGCGCCCGGGCGAGCCGCCGGCCCGCGACGCCGCCGAGGCGCTGCTGAAGAACTACTACTTCAACCCGAAGCGCTATGACCTGGCCAAGGTTGGTCGCTACAAGATCAACAAGAAGCTCGGCCTGGGCCTGCCCTTCGACCAGCAGGTGCTGACCATCGACGACATCGTCGCCGCCATCCACTATGTCTGCGCCCTGCACGAGGGCAAGACCGAACTGGAGCGCGACGGCCAGACGATCATCATCGAAGAGGACGACATCGACCACTTCGGCAATCGTCGTCTGCGCACCGTCGGCGAGCTGATCCAGAACCAGCTGCGCACCGGCCTGGGCCGCATGGAGCGCGTCGTGCGTGACCGCATGACCACCCAGGACATCGAGGCGATCACGCCGCAGACGCTGATCAACATCCGCCCGGTGACCGCGGCGCTGAAGGAATTCTTCGGAACCTCGCAGCTCTCGCAGTTCATGGACCAGAACAACCCGCTGGCCGGCCTGACGCACAAGCGTCGCCTCTCGGCCCTGGGCCCCGGCGGTCTGTCCCGTGACCGCGCCGGCATGGAGGTGCGTGACGTCCACCCGTCGCACTACGGCCGCATGTGCCCCATCGAGACCCCCGAAGGCCCGAACATCGGCCTGATCGGCTCGCTGGCCTCCTTCGCCCGCGTCAATGCCTTCGGTTTCATCGAGACCCCCTACCGCAAGGTGGAGCACGGCGTCGTCACCAACCAGATCGACTACCTCACCGCCGATGAGGAGGACCGCTACGTCATCGCCCAGGCCAATGCCGAGATCGGCGAGGACGGCAAGTTCGTCGAGGAGCGCATCCTGGTGCGCATCAAGCACGGCGACGTGGACACCGTCCCGCGCGACGACGTGGAGTACATGGACGTCTCGCCGCGCCAGATGGTCTCGGTGGCCACCGCCCTGATCCCCTTCCTGGAGCACGACGACGCCTCCCGAGCCCTGATGGGCGCCAACATGCAGCGCCAGGCAGTTCCGCTGCTGCGCAACGAGGCCCCCTTCGTCGGCACCGGCATGGAGTACCGCTCCGCCATCGACGTGGGCGACGTCACCGTTGCCTCCAAGGCCGGTGTGGTGATGAGCGTCTCCGCAGACCTGATCGACTTGGCCTGCGACGACGGCACCTACCAGACCTACCAGCTGCAGAAGTTCAAGCGTTCCAACGCCGGCACCTGCATCAACCAGCGCCCGCTGGTCTCCCAGGGACAGCGCGTCGAGGTCGGCACCCCGCTGGCCGACGGCCCCTGCACCGACGGTGGCGAGATGGCGCTCGGCAAGAACCTGCTGGTTGCCTTCATGAGCTGGGAGGGCCACAACTACGAGGACGCGATCATCCTGTCGCAGCGCCTCGTGCAGGACGACGTCCTCACCTCGATCCACATCGAGGAGCACGAGGTGGACGCCCGTGACACCAAGCTGGGCCCCGAGGAGATCACCCGGGACATCCCGAATGTCTCCGAGGAGATGCTGGCCAACCTGGACGAGCGCGGCATCATCCGCATCGGCGCCGAGGTGGGCACCGGCGACATCCTCGTCGGCAAGGTGACCCCCAAGGGCGAGACCGAGCTGACCCCCGAGGAGCGCCTGCTGCGCGCCATCTTCGGCGAGAAGGCGCGTGAGGTGCGCGACACCTCGATGAAGGTGCCCCATGGCGAGACCGGCGTGGTCATCGGCGTGCGCGTCTTCGACCGCGAGGATGGCGACGAGCTGCCTCCGGGCGTCAACCAGCTGGTCCGCGTGTACGTGGCCCAGAAGCGCAAGATCCAGAACGGTGACAAGCTCGCCGGCCGTCACGGTAACAAGGGCGTCATCTCCAAGATCCTGCCCGTGGAGGACATGCCCTTCCTGGAGGACGGCACCCCCGTCGACATCGTGCTGAACCCGATGGGTGTTCCGTCGCGAATGAACATGGGCCAGGTGCTGGAGAACCACCTGGGCTGGATTGCCAAGACCGGTTGGGACCTCACCGAGGCCGAGGGTGAATGGGCAGACCGCCTGCGTGACGTGGGCCTGGCCCACGTCGACGGCAACTCCCGTCTGGCCACCCCGGTCTTCGACGGTGCCAACGAGGACGAGATCGCCGGACTGCTCGAGCACGGCATCCCGACCCGCGACGGTGACCACCTGGTGGACGCCGACGGCAAGGCCCGCCTGTTCGACGGTCGTTCGGGTGAGCCCTTCCCGGAGAAGGTCGGCGTCGGCTACATGTACATGCTGAAGCTGCACCACCTGGTGGACGACAAGATCCACGCCCGTTCCACGGGCCCGTACTCCATGATCACCCAGCAGCCGCTGGGTGGTAAGGCGCAGTTCGGTGGCCAGCGTTTCGGTGAGATGGAGGTGTGGGCCATGGAGGCGTACGGCGCCGCCTGGGCCCTGCAGGAGCTGCTGACCATCAAGTCCGACGACGTCCCCGGCCGCGTGAAGGTCTACGAGGCGATCGTCAAGGGCGAGAACATCCCCGAGCCCGGCATCCCGGAGTCCTTCAAGGTTCTGGTCAAGGAGATGAAGTCGCTGTGCCTGAACGTGGAGGTCCTCTCCAGCGACGGCACGGTGGTGGAGCTCCGCGACAGCGAGGACGACTTCCGTTCCGCCGAGGAGTTCGGCATCGATCTCTCCCGTCGCCCGGGTGCGGACAACTCGTTCGCCGCAGTCGACGAAGTCTGAGTTCCAACTCAGTCCCTGACCTGACCCCGGGGGAGCAATCCCCCGGGGGCCGGTCACTCGAACTCAGACACCCATGAAAGGCACCTGCCAGACAGGCAGGGGAAGGTGAACCAAACGTGCTGGACGTGAACTTCTACGACGAACTGCGGATTGGCCTGGCAGTGGCCGACCAGATCCGCGAGTGGTCGCACGGCGAGGTCAAGAAGCCGGAAACCATCAACTACCGCACGCTCAAGCCCGAGCGCGACGGCCTCTTCTGCGAGAAGATCTTCGGCCCCACCCGGGACTGGGAGTGCAACTGCGGCAAGTACAAGCGCGTGCGCTTCAAGGGCATCATCTGCGAGCGCTGTGGCGTCGAGGTGACCCGCTCCAATGTGCGTCGTGAGCGCATGGGCCACATCGAGCTGGCCGCTCCCGTGACCCACATCTGGTACTTCAAGGGCGTCCCGTCGCGCCTGGGCTACCTGCTGGACATCGCGCCGAAGGACCTGGAGAAGGTCATCTACTTCGCCGCGTACATGATCACCTCCGTCGACGAGGACGCGCGTCACCGCGACCTGCCGTCGCTGGAGGCCAAGGTGGAGACCGAGCGCAAGCGCATCGAGCAGCGTCGCGACGCCGACATCGAGGCGCGCATGGCCAAGCTCGAGCAGGACATGGAGCAGCTCGAGAGCGAGGGCGCCAAGGCCGACATCAAGAACAAGGTCAAGACCGGTGCGGAGAAGGAGCTCAAGCAGCTCCGCGACCGTTCGCAGCGTGAGCTCGACCGCCTGGATGCCGTCTGGACCCGCTTCAAGGGCCTGAAGGTCCAGGACCTCGAGGGCGACGAGATCCTCTACCGCGAGATGAAGAGCCGCTTCGGCAAGTACTTCGAGGGCTTCATGGGCGCCGAGGCGATCAAGCGTCGCCTGGCCACCTTCGACCTGCAGGCCGAGGCCGAGAGCCTTAAGAACACCATCCAGACCGGCAAGGGCCAGCGCAAGACCCGCGCCCTGAAGCGTCTGAAGGTGGTCTCCGCCTTCCTCGACGGCAAGAACTCGCCCGCCGGCATGGTGCTGGACGCCGTCCCGGTCATCCCGCCGGACCTGCGTCCGATGGTGCAGCTGGACGGTGGCCGCTTCGCGACCTCCGACCTGAACGACCTGTACCGTCGCGTGATCAACCGCAACAACCGCCTCAAGCGCCTGCTCGACCTCGGTGCGCCCGAGATCATCGTGAACAACGAGAAGCGCATGCTGCAGGAGGCCGTGGACTCGCTCTTCGACAACGGTCGTCGCGGCCGCCCGGTGACGGGCCCCGGCAACCGTCCGCTCAAGTCCATCAGCGACATGCTGAAGGGCAAGCAGGGTCGTTTCCGCCAGAACCTGCTGGGCAAGCGCGTCGACTACTCCGGCCGTTCGGTCATCACCGTCGGACCGCAGCTCAAGCTGCACCAGTGCGGTCTGCCCAAGGCCATGGCCCTGGAGCTGTTCAAGCCCTTCGTCATGAAGCGTCTGGACGACCTGAACTACGCGCAGAACATCAAGAGCGCCAAGCGCATGGTGGAGCGTCAGCGTCCCCAGGTGTGGGATGTCCTCGAAGAGGTCATCAAGGAGCACCCGGTGCTGCTGAACCGTGCACCAACCCTGCACCGTCTGGGCATCCAGGCCTTCGAGCCGCAGCTCATCGAGGGCAAGGCCATCCAGCTGCACCCGCTCGTCTGCACGGCCTTCAACGCCGACTTCGACGGCGACCAGATGGCCGTCCACCTGCCGCTGTCCGCCGAGGCCCAGGCCGAGGCGCGCATCCTGATGCTGTCGACGAACAACATCCTGAAGCCGGCTGACGGCCGTCCCGTCACCCTGCCGACCCAGGACATGATCATCGGCATGTTCTTCCTGACCCAGGAGCGCAAGGGCGCCGGCACGGGCAATGCCTACAGCTCGATCGCCGAGGCCCTGATGGCCTTCGACCGCAAGGAGCTGCTGGTGGGTGCGCCCATCAAGCTGCGCCTCACGGAGAACTTCGTCGCCCCCGAGGGTGCCGAGATGCGTCCCGACGGTTCCTGCATCGTGGAGACCACGCTGGGCCGCGCCATCTTCAACGAGGCGCTGCCGGCCGACTACCCGTTCATCAACGAGACCGTCGGCAAGAAGCAGCTGGGTGCCATCGTGAATGACCTGGCCGAGCGCTACTCCAAGGTGGTCGTGGCCCAGGCGCTGGACAACCTGAAGGACCTCGGTTTCCACTGGGCCACCCGTTCCGGCGTGACCGTCTCGATCGGCGACGTGCAGACGCCGCCGAACAAGCCCGAGCTGATCGCCGCGTACGACGCCAAGGCAGCCAAGATCGACAAGCTGTACGAGCGCGGTGCCGTGACCGAGGACGAGCGTCGTCAGGAGCTCATCCAGATCTGGACCGACGCGACGGCCGAGCTGACCACCGCCATGGAGCGCAACTTCACCGAGACCAACCCCATCTTCATGATGGTCTCCTCGGGCGCTCGAGGAAACATGACCCAGATGCGTCAGATCGCTGCAATGCGAGGCCTGGTGGCCAACCCGAAGGGCGAGATCATCGCCCGACCCATCAAGTCGAACTTCCGTGAGGGCCTGTCGGTCCTGGAGTACTTCATCTCCACCCACGGTGGTCGAAAGGGTCAGGCCGACACGGCTCTGCGTACCGCCGACTCGGGTTACCTGACCCGTCGTCTGGTGGACGTCAGCCAGGACGTCATCATCCGCGAGGAGGACTGTGGCACCGAGCGTGGCCTGACCAAGGTCATCGCCGAGGCCGACGAGACCGGCACCCTGCGTCAGCTGGGCAATGTCGAGACCGCCGTCTACGCCCGCACCCTGGCCGTCGACGGCGTCGACGCCGAGGGCAATGTGGTGGTGCCCGCCGGCACCGACCTGGGCGATCTGGAGATCGACGCGCTCGTCGCGGCCGGTGTCACCAGCGTCAAGGTCCGTTCGGTCCTCACCTGTGAGGCAGCCACCGGCACCTGCGCCATGTGCTACGGCCGTTCGCTGGCCACCGGCAAGCTGGTCGACGTCGGCGAGGCCGTCGGTATCGTCGCCGCCCAGTCGATTGGTGAGCCCGGAACCCAGCTGACGATGCGTACCTTCCACACCGGTGGTGTGGCCGGTGACGACATCACGCAGGGTCTGCCCCGAGTGGTCGAGCTCTTCGAGGCTCGCCAGCCCAAGGGCAAGGCCCCGATGGCCGAGGCCGCCGGCCGCGTCACCATCGAGGAAGGCGACCGTTCGCGCAAGATCATCATCAAGCGCGACGACGGCCAGGAAGACCTCGAGTACCCGGTGCCGCGTCGTGCGCGCCTCGACTTCGAGGTGGACGGCGTCAAGTTCTCGCTGCAGGACGGCGACCACGTGGAGGCCGGTCAGCAGCTGACCGCCGGCACGATGGATCCGCAGGACGTGCTGCGCGTGCGTGGTGTCCGCAAGGTGCAGGAGCACCTGGTGGACGAGGTGCAGAAGGTGTACGGCACCCAGGGCGCCCCGATCCACGACAAGCACATCGAGATCATCATTCGCCAGATGCTCCGTCGCGTGACGGTCATCGACTCCGGCGACACGATGATGATGCCCGGTGAGCTGGTGGACCGTCCCACCTACGAGGCCGAGAACCGCAAGGCTCTGGCCGAGGGTGGCAAGCCCGCCGAGGGTCGTCCGGTGCTGATGGGCATCACCAAGGCCTCGCTCGCAACCGAGTCGTGGCTGTCGGCGGCCTCCTTCCAGGAGACCACCAAGGTGCTCACCGACGCCGCTATCCACGGCAAGTCGGACTCGCTGCGTGGTCTGAAGGAGAACGTGATCCTGGGCAAGCTGATCCCGGCCGGCACCGGCCTGGAGCGGTACCGCAACATCCGTGTGGAGCCCACGGCCGAGGCGAAGGCCACCGCCTTCACCATGAGCTACGACCCGTTCGACTACGACTTCGGCACGGGTACCGGCGCGGCTGTTCCGCTGGAGGATCTCGACTTCGGCGAGATGCGCTGATCCTCGTCTGATCCCTGACACCGGGGTGCGTCCTGTTGGGCGCACCCCGGTGTCGTTGTCTTCGCCCCGCGTGGGTTTGCGCGTCCCCGTCGCCGCGTGGGTTTGCGCGCCTCGCGTCCCCGTCCCCGTCCCGCGTCCCCGTCCCGCGTCCCGCGTGGGTTTTCGCGCCCGTCGCCGCCAGAAACAGATGCATAGGCGGTCTCCAGTGCACCAAATGCACTGGAGACCGCCTATGCATCTGTTTCTGGATGGGCGCCGGCGGGACGTGCGCCTTCAGGCTGGAGCGGGGCACCTGGGCGGCAAGGGACTAGTTTGGGGCCATGCGGATCCTCTCCACCAACATCGGGGCACCTCGGGGCGATCTGGGAGGGTATGACCGGCCGACGGGGATTGACAAGCGGCCAGTGCGCAGCATCACCGTCAGCGATCCCGGGCCCCGTACCCCCGACGGTCCCCGCGCCTCCGGGGTGGAGGGCGACTTCGTCGGAGACCGCAAGAACCATGGCGGCACCCACAAGGCGGTCTACGCCGTCGGGCGGGAGGATCTGGACCTGTGGGGTGAACGATTGGGCCGAGAGCTCCCCGACGGCTGGATGGGTGAGAACCTCACCACGCTGGGCTGGGACCTCAACCAGTCGATCGTGGGGGAGACCTGGCGGATCGGGGAGGTTCTGCTCCAGGTGAGCGTGCCGCGCATCCCGTGCCGCACCTTCCAGGTGGTGGCGGGCCGGCCCACCTGGATCAAGGAGTTCATCGCCGGTGGGGGAGCGGGCACCTATCTGCGCGTCCTCGAAGCCGGGAGGATCGAACCGGGCATGTCTGTGCGCCGCGCTGCCATCCCGCCGCACGGGGTCACCATCCGCGACTTCTTCCGAGCCAGGACCGGCCAGCCCGAACTGGCCGAACACGTCCTGACAGCAGCAGAATTCCTCACCGCTGCGGACACCGAGAAGCTGCGCAGCCGCCTCACCACGGTGCTGGGCTGACGGCAGTGGGCTGACAGCAGCTCGACGGCACGGGGTCCGGCACGTCTCCGTCGGCGGCCCCATCCGACGGACAGTGGCGAAACCGCATCCTGGCGGGCGCAGAGTATGCCAGATTCGGTACCCACGTTTTGACCCTTGCAGGGCAGTCGAGTAGATTTGGATTCTGTGCTCGATTCAATCGGGCCTTTGTGCGTGCCCTGGCAGTGGGGTCACCCTCCTAAACGTTGCGAGGACGGGTGGCAACGGTGCGGAGTTCGCACTGCAGACAACTGCACCAGATGGGATAACGGTGGTCCACATCTGACGTGCGGAAGCTGCAAGCCAGGGTAAGACCATCCAGACAACGAAAGTGATACCAGCCGGTGCCTACAATCCAGCAGCTGGTCCGCAAGGGCCGCACTGACAAGGTCAGCAAGAACAGCACGCCTGCGCTCAAGGGTTCGCCCCAGCGTCGTGGCGTGTGCACGCGTGTGTACACCACCACGCCCAAGAAGCCGAACTCGGCTCTCCGCAAGGTGGCGCGTGTGCGCCTCTCCTCGGGCATTGAGGTGACTGCCTACATCCCGGGTGTTGGCCACAACCTGCAGGAACACTCCATGGTGCTGGTCCGCGGCGGTCGTGTGAAGGACCTCCCCGGTGTCCGCTACAAGATCATTCGTGGCTCTCTCGACACCCAGGGTGTCAAGGGTCGCAAGCAGGCTCGCAGCCGCTACGGCGCGAAGAAGGAGAAGTAATGCCTCGCAAGGGACCGGCGCCCAAGCGCCCCGTCATCGCCGATCCGGTCTACGGTTCGCCGCTGGTGACGCAGCTCGTCAGCAAGATCCTGCTCGACGGCAAGAAGACCACTGCCCAGGACATCGTCTACACCGCCCTCGAGGGCACCCGTGAGAAGACCGGTGTGGATCCCGTCCAGACGCTCAAGCGCGCGCTTGACAACATCAAGCCCTCGCTGGAGGTCAAGAGCCGCCGCGTCGGTGGCGCCACCTACCAGGTTCCGATCGAGGTCAAGCCGGCTCGCGCCACCACGCTGAGCATGCGCTGGCTGGTCACCTACTCCCGCGCCCGTCGCGAGAAGACGATGGCCGAGCGTCTGATGAACGAGATCCTGGACGCTTCGAACGGTCTGGGCGCTTCGGTCAAGAAGCGCGAGGACACGCACAAGATGGCCGAGGCCAACAAGGCATTCGCCCACTACCGCTGGTGATTTCACTGCCCCAACGTCGGATTCGACGTTGGGGCGTCATCACGTCCGGGACCGGTTAGACTCCTGTCCCGGACGTGATCTGTCCAAACCTGTTCAAACCCATCAAAGATTTGAGGTTGAAGCCCTGTGGCCATCGACTTGAAGACTGACCTGGCCAAGGTCCGCAACATCGGCATCATGGCCCACATCGACGCCGGCAAGACCACCACGACCGAGCGCATCCTGTTCTACACCGGTATCAACCACAAGATCGGTGAGACCCATGAAGGCACCGCCACCATGGACTGGATGGAGCAGGAGCAGGAGCGTGGCATCACGATCACGTCCGCTGCCACCACGTGCTTCTGGCACGACACCCAGATCAACATCATCGACACCCCCGGCCACGTGGACTTCACCGTCGAGGTGGAGCGCTCGCTGCGCGTGCTCGATGGCGCCGTCGCCGTCTTCGACGGTGTGGCCGGTGTTGAGCCGCAGAGCCAGACCGTGTGGCGTCAGGCCACCAAGTACAACGTGCCCCGCATCTGCTACATCAACAAGCTGGACCGGACGGGCGCGAACTTCGACCACTGCATCAACACCATCCGTGAGCGTCTGATGGCCACCCCGGCGATCATCCAGCTCCCGATCGGTGCCGAGGCCGACTTCATGGGCGTCGTCGACCTGGTCGAGATGAACGCCAAGACCTACCGCGGCGAGACCGGCATGGGCGAGATGTACGAGGTCGAGGAGATCCCGGCCGACATGCTGGAGAAGGCCAAGGCCGCCCGCGCCGAGCTGCTCGAGGTCGTGGCCGAGGCCGACGACGAGCTGATGATGATGTTCCTCGAGGGCGAGGAGCCCTCCGTGGAGCAGCTGAAGGCTGGCATCCGCAAGGGCGTGCTGGACAACAAGTTCAACGCCGTCGTGTGTGGCACCTCGTTCAAGAACAAGGGTGTGCAGCCGCTGCTCGATGCCATCGTCGACTACCTGCCCTCCCCGCTCGACGTCCCCGCCATCGAGGGCTTCAAGCCCGGCGACGAGTCGACCACGCTGGAGCGTCACCCGAACAACGAGGATCCGCTGTCGATCCTGGCCTTCAAGATCGCGGCCGACCCGCACCTGGGCAAGCTCACCTTCGTGCGCATCTACTCCGGTGTCCTGCAGGCCGGCACCCAGGTGCTCAACGCCACCAAGGGCAAGAAGGAGCGCATCGGCAAGATCTACCAGATGCACGCCAACAAGCGTGAGGAGATCGACTCGATCGGCGCCGGCATGATCGTCGCCGTGATGGGTCTGAAGGACACCACGACCGGTGAGACCCTCTGCGATCCCGCCAACCCGATCATCCTGGAGTCGATGGAGTTCCCGGCGCCGGTGATCGAGCAGGCCATCGAGCCCAAGACCAAGTCTGACCAGGAGAAGCTGGGTGTCGCCATCCAGCGTCTGGCCGAGGAGGACCCGACCTTCCGCGTCCACACCGACGAGGAGACCGGCCAGACCATCATCGCCGGCATGGGCGAGCTGCACCTTGAGGTGCTGATCGACCGCATGAAGCGCGAGTTCAAGGTCGAGGCCAACATCGGCAAGCCGCAGGTGGCCTACCGTGAGACCCTGCGTCGCAAGGTCGAGAAGGTCGACTACACCCACAAGAAGCAGTCGGGTGGTTCGGGCCAGTACGCCAAGGTCATCATCGACCTGGAGCCGCTGGAGCCGGGCTCGGGCTACGAGTTCGTCAATGCCGTCACCGGTGGTCGTATTCCCAAGGAGTACATCCCCGCCGTCGACGCCGGTGTCAAGGAGGCCATGCAGTTCGGTGTCCTGGCCGGCTACCCGGTGGAGGACATCCGCGTGACCCTGACCGATGGCGCCTACCACGACGTCGACTCCTCGGAAATGGCCTTCAAGCTGGCCGGCTCGATGGTCTTCAAGGAGGCCGCTCGCAAGGCCGACCCGGCCATCCTCGAGCCGCTGATGGCCGTCGAGGTCACCACGCCGGAGGACTTCCTGGGCACCGTCATCGGTGACCTGAACTCCCGCCGCGGCGCCGTCCAGAGCATGGACGAGCTGCACGGCAACCGCGTCGTCCGTGCGCTGGTGCCGCTGAGCGAGATGTTCGGCTACGTGGGTGACCTTCGCTCGAAGACCTCGGGCCAGGCCTCGTACTCGATGGAGTTCCACTCCTACGGCGAGACCCCGAAGAATGTCGCCGACGAGATCGTCGCCAAGGCCAACGGCGGCGAATGACACACAGTCAAGTCTGATCTGGGGCCGAGGAGTGCGCTCCTCGGCCCCAGATCCGACTCGCAGCGGGGAATGAGTTTGACTCTCGGCCCTCGGTGCACAAAACTTGGACGGTAGCCTTGCCCATCGAACGTTGAGCAAGGTCGGCAAGTATCAAGACCTCGGTGCGGGATCTCCCCGAGCCGTTACACACCAGTACGCCCCGCGGAGAGCGTGGCGGCAATCCAGAAGGAGCCCAAGTGGCAAAGGCCAAGTTCGAGCGGACTAAGCCGCACTGCAACATCGGCACCATCGGACACATCGACCACGGCAAGACCACGCTCACCGCGGCGATCTCGAAGGTGCTCCACGACCAGTACCCGGATCTGAACGAGGCGTCGCCTTTCGACACGATCGACAAGGCCCCCGAGGAGCGTCAGCGCGGTATCACCATCTCGATCTCGCACATCGAGTACCAGACCGAGAAGCGTCACTACGCCCACGTTGACTGCCCCGGCCACGCCGACTACGTCAAGAACATGATCACCGGTGCTGCTCAGATGGACGGCGCCATCCTCGTGGTTGCCGCCACCGATGGCCCCATGCCGCAGACCCACGAGCACGTGCTGCTCGCCCGCCAGGTGGGCGTGCCGGCCATCGTCGTCGCCCTGAACAAGTGCGACATGGTCGACGACGAGGAGCTCATCGAGCTCGTCGAGATGGAGGTCCGCGAGCTGCTGACCTCGCAGGAGTTCGACGGTGACGACTGCCCGGTCGTCCGCGTCTCCGCCTTCCAGGCCCTCCAGGGCGACGAGAAGTGGGGCAAGAGCGTCCAGGACCTGATGGCCGCTGTTGACGAGTACATCCCGCAGCCCGAGCGCGAGACCGACAAGCCCTTCCTGATGCCCGTTGAGGACGTCTTCACGATCACCGGTCGTGGCACCGTCATCACCGGCCGTATCGAGCGTGGCGTCGTCAAGACCGGCGAGACCGTCGACATCATCGGCATCCGCCCCGAGAAGCAGACCAGCACCGTCACCGGTGTTGAGATGTTCCGCAAGATCCTCGACGAGGGCCAGGCTGGCGAGAACGTGGGCCTCCTGCTCCGTGGCACGAAGAAGGAGGACGTGGAGCGCGGCATGTGTGTCATCAAGCCGGGTTCGACCACGCCCCACACCGACTTCGAGGGCAGCGTCTACATCCTGAACAAGGAGGAGGGTGGCCGTCACAAGCCGTTCTTCTCGAACTACTCGCCCCAGTTCTACTTCCGTACCACGGACGTGACCGGCGTTGTTCAGCTGCCCGAGGGCACCGAGATGGTCATGCCCGGTGACAACACCGACATGACTGTTCACCTGAACAAGCCCGTCGCCATGGAGGACGGCCTGAAGTTCGCCATCCGTGAGGGTGGTCGTACCGTCGGCGCCGGCCGCGTGACCAAGATCATCAAGTGACCCTGTCACCGACGATCTGAATCACGGCGAGAAGCCTGATCAACAGCAGGGCCCCGATCCGCAAGGATCGGGGCCCTGCTGCATCTCCAGCATTGCGGTGGGGAGTGGGGAGAGACGTCGGCCCGCGCGATGGGAGCGTGGGCGGGTCTGCCGGCCGGCGGGCCCCAGCTTCTGCCGGTCCGCACCTCTCGGCTCCAGCTCATCCCACCCTGGGCACAAGTTCGCCAGAAACAGATGCATATGCGGTGTCCAGTGCAGTAGATGCACTGGACACCGCATATGCATCTGGTTTGATCTTGCTGGTGCTGGTGCTGGTGCTGGTGCTGGTGCTGGTGCTGGTGCTGGTGCTGGTGCTGGTGCTGGTGCTGGTGCCCTCACTCGGGGGCGGGGACGGCATGAGGGGCTGTGCACTGGATGGTGCACAGCCCCTCATGCGTTGTGGCGGCTCCCTCTGGCGAGCCCGTAGGTGACCCAGCTGGAGCCCGGTCAGCCGGAGATCACTCCGGGATGACGAAGACCTGGCCCGGGTAGATCAGGTCAGGGTTCTGGATGTTGTTGGCGCGAGCGATGTCCATGTAGTTGACGCCGAACTTGGCGCCGATCTCGCTCAGGTTGTCGCCGGGCTTCACCGTGTAGGTGCGCTGGGCCTTCTTCTGCTCGGCTTCCTGCTCGGCCTTCGCGTCAGCCTCGGCCTTCTGCTTGGCGGCAGCCTCGGCATCCGCTTTCGCCTTGGCGTCGGCTTCCTGCTTGGCCTTCGCGTCGGCCTCGGCCTTCTGCTTGGCGGCGGCCTCAGCCTCGGCCTTGGCAGCAGCCTCCTGCTTGGCCTTCTCCTCAGCCTCGGCCTTGGCAGCAGCCTCGGCGGCGGCCTTCTCCTGGGCGTCGAGCTCGGCCTGGGCGGCGGCCGCGGTGGCCTCGTTGCTGGCCTGCTGGCGGTCGATTCGCGCCTGGTCGTCGGGCGACACCTCGGGGGCCGGCTGGGCGGCCTCATCCTTGTTGCCGGTCAGCTTGTCCTTGATGTTGTCGAACAGTCCCATGGGTCCTTCTTCCTGGTGCGGTGCCCAACTGCGGGCAGTGCTTCAACGGTAGCGGGGCGGCGCCACCCCGTGGGGTGGGGAGGCCGCTCTTACGCCGGGGGCAGAACTGGAAGCTGCCCCGGCTGGGGGAGGCTTCAGCTGGCAATCAGCAGGGCAACAGGACCGTCGGTCATCAGCTCCGCGAGCCTCACGGTGCCGGTCACCTCGCGGTTGCTGAGCCGGTCACGCCACGTCCCGTCCAGGGTGATGGTGGTGTCCTGCCAGCCCGCCATCGACCGGAGCCGGTGGGGCAGACGCGTCGCCAGGGTGACCAGACCGTTGCGCTCGAAGCCCACCAGATGGTCGGCCGCCATGCCATCGGCCGTGATCGGGCGGTAGCCAGTGAACAGCTCAGGCCGTTCACGACGCAGCCGCAACACCGTGCGCACCACCTTCTGCTTGTAGGCCGGATCCAGCGGGTCGGGGGAGTCGACGTCGAGCAGCGTTCGCAATTCGTCGAAGTGGACCGGTCGACGGTTGTCCGGGTCCACCAGCGAGTCGTCCCAGATCTCGGTGCCCTGGTAGACGTCGGGGATGCCGGGCATGGTGAGCTGCACGAGCTTCTGCGAGAGGCTGTTCCAGTGTCCCAGCGGTGCGATGGTCTGCTGCAGCTCCCGCCATGCACCAAAGAGCACCTCGTCGTCATAGGCAGTGTCGATCGCCTGGTGCACGGCTTGCTCGAAGCTCTGGTCAGGACTGATCCAGTTCGTGGCCAGACTCGCCTCGCGCATCGCCTTCTCCGCGTAGGCGTGCAGCCGCTCGCGCTGCACGGGGCCGACACCAGCCAGGGTCTGGGCCAGCAGGTGGGCGAAGGTGGCTTCCGGAATGTTGGTGCGCTCGTCGAAGACATCGGCGAAGGCCGTCCAGGCGTCGGGCACCTCCGCCAGGGCCGCCAGGCGGGCGCGCACGTCCTCGCCGCGCTTGGTGTCGTGCGTCGAGAGCGAGGTCATCGACTCGGGCAGTTCGGCCTCGCGACGTTCCATGGCGCGGTGGAAGGTGTTCAGGTCGGTGCCGAAGCTCGACGGGTGGCCGCCCACCTCGTTCAGCGCCACGAAGCGATTGGCCCGGTACCACGCGGTGTCCTCGACTCCCTTGGCCATGACGGCGCCGGTGAGCTGCTGGAAGCGAAGCGCCGCCTCATTGCTGCCGTCGAGCAGTTGCGGCTCCAGGAGATCCAACGCGTCACCCAGCTCCGGCAGATCGTGGCGGGTGTGTCCCAGGGCCGCGGTGAGGGCCGAGTCGTTCTCCGGCAGGTAACTGCGGTAGTACTCCATCCGGGCGGCCAGCTCGTGCAGGGCTCGTGCGACCTCCTCGTCGGACAGCTCCCCAAGGTCCAGCAGACCCAGGATCCGACGGGTCTCCGCGCCGAACATCTCCTGCGCCATCCAGCGCTTGCCCGCCAGGACGTGCTGCTCCACGTCCAGCTCGTCACCGGTGCGTCGCTGGTAGTCGCCGGTGAAGAAGTCTTCCGCAGCCGGATCGATGAAGATCTGGTTGACCTCGGTCATCGCGTCATAGCCGCTGGTGCCCTGCACGGCCCAGTCCGGCATCGGTTCGCCGTGCTCGAGAATCTTCTCCGCGACGATCCACTGTTCGGGGGCCATGTCACGCAACCGGGCGAAGTAGCCGCGCGGGTCGCGCAGGCCGTCGGGATGGTCGACGCGCAGGCCCTCGATGCCGTCCTCGCGCACCATCTGCAGGATGCGGGCGTGGGTGGCGTCGAAGACCTCGGGATCCTCGACGCGCACTCCGGCCAGTGTCGCAACCGTGAAGAAGCGGCGGTGGGTGAGCAGGTCATTGCCCTGGGAGCCGGGCACCAGCCGGTAGTGCTGCCGGTCGTGCACCTGACGAGGGCTGTCCCCGGGCAGCGCGGTGCCTTCGGCGACGGGGAAGCGGTGTTCGTAGAAGTGCAGCTCGGCCAGATCCTCGGAGAGGGTCAGCGCATCCAGATCGTCCTCGCTGCCCAGGACGGGCAGGACGATTTTGTCGGCAGTCCAGTCGATGTCGAACCATGCGGCGTACGTCGAGTCCCGGCCCTGTGCCAGCACGCTCCACCACGCGGAATTCTCCCAGGCGTGGGCGACGCCCAGGTGATTCGGCACGATGTCCACCACGATGCCCAGACCCTTGCTGCGGGCCGCCGTGACCAGCTCCCGCCAGCCCTCCTCGCCGCCCCGCTGTGGATCAATGCTGGTGGGATCGGTGACGTCGTAGCCGTGACCGGAGCCGGTCGTCGAGGTCAACACAGGGGAGAGGTAGACCGCGCCCACACCGAGCGCATCAAGGTAGTCGACCAGGCCCGCGGCATCCTGCAGCCGGAACTCGGGGGTGATCTGCAGCCGGTACGTGGAGGTGGGATTCATGGCACCGAGCCTAGTGCTGGCCCGGCCGCGAGGGCTCGCCTGACGCTGCGTTCCGCTGTCGGCACAGCTGCGCAAGGGCGGCGGTGGGGATGCCGCCGCTACCGTTGGTCCCATGGCCTCCCACTCCAGCCGGACGCCGCGCACTCGCGGTCTCGCCGCCGATGCCGTCTCGTCGGAGACCGGCAGCTCGCGCAGCCTGGCCCACATCCTCGACGACCTGGTCACCATTCCGGGGACCAGGATCACCATCGGTGCCGATGCGCTGTTCGGCCTGGTGCCGGGGGTGGGGGATGCCGCCACCACTGCGATGGCCAGCCTGATCCTGGTGGAGGCGGTGCGGGCGCAGGTGCCGTTGCCCGTGCTGGGCCGCATGGTGGTCAACTGCGGAGCCGACGCCCTGTTGGGCCAGCTGCCCTTGGTGGGCGACCTGGCCGACATCGGCTTCCGGTCCAACCGCATGAACCTGCGCCTGCTGGAACGCGCCGTCGCAGACCCGGAGCGGGTTCGCCGCCGCAGCGTCGCCTACCTGGTGGCCGCCAGCGCCATGGTGCTGACGGCCATCCTGGTGATGGTGGCCGGCACCCTGTTCGCCCTGTGGTGGGTGGCGAAGCTGCTCGGCATCATCTGAGGGCCCTCGACAGGCTCGGGGGATCATCCAAGGGCCCTCGACAGGCTCGGGGAGGGAGCGGCTACTTCTTCTTCTGCTGGGCTGCCCACTCATCGCGCAGGCCCACCGTGCGGTGGAAGAGCATCGGCTGGTCCGGGTCGGCCGCGAAGTAGCCGGTGCGCTCGAACTGCACGACGTCCCCGGCCGGGGTCTCGGCCAGCGCCGGTTCCACCTTGCAGCCGGTGAGGATCTCGCGGCTGTCCGGATTGAGGTCGTCCAGCGCCTCGCCGGTGGCCTCGCCCGGGGCCTTGGCGGTGAACAGTCGCTCGTAGAGGGCGACCGTGGCGTCGACGGCATGGCTGGCGGAAACCCAGTGCATCGTGGACTTCACCTTGCGGCCGTCGGGGGCATCACCGCCGCGGGTTTCGGGATCGTAGGTGGCCAGTACCTCGACCACATTGCCGGCCTCGTCCTTGACCACGTTGTGGGCCTTGACGAAGTAGGCCCCGCGCAGGCGCACCTCGCGGTCGAGCGTCAGGCGGAAGTACTTCGGCGGCGGAACCTCCGCAAAGTCCTCCTGCTCGATGTACAGGCTGCCGCTGAACGGCACCTGTCGGGTGCCATCCTCGGCGCGCTCCGGGTTGTTCGTCACCTCGAAGTACTCGACCACGGGCGCGCCCGACTCGTCGGTGGGCCAGTTGGTGAGCGTGAGCTTCAGCGGGCGCAGCACGGCCATCCGGCGCTGGGCGGTGAGGTTCAACTCGCGGCGCACGAAGGACTCGAACTCCTCGATCGCCTTGACCGAGTTGTTGCGGGTGGTGCCGATGGCGGTCATGAAGTCGCGGATCGCGGCAGCCGGGTAGCCACGGCGGCGCATGCCACGCAGCGTCGGCATCCGGGCATCATCCCAGCCGTCCACCAGACCGTCGTCCACCAACTTCTTGAGGCGGCGCTTCGAGGTGACCGTGTGGGTGAGCTCCAGACGGGCGAACTCGATCTGGCGTGGCTTGTCACCGCTCAGCGGCAGGTGCTCCAGGAACCAGTCGTAGAGCGGGCGGTGCGAGTCGAACTCCAGACTGCACAGGGAGTGCGTGACGCCCTCGATGGCATCGCTCTGGCCGTGGGCCCAGTCATAGGTGGGGTAGATGCACCACTCGTCGCCGGTGTTGTGGTGGTGGGCGTGACGGATGCGGTACATGACGGGATCGCGGAGCCACATGTTCTCGGCCGCCATGTCGATCTTGGCGCGCAGGCAGCGCGAGCCGTCGGGGAACTCGCCGTCGCGCATCCGGCGCAGCAGGTCCAGGCTCTCGGCGACGGGGCGGTCTCGGAAGGGGGAGTTCACACCGGGGGTGCCGAAGCCGCCCTTCTGGGCGCTGATCGTCTCCCCGTCCTGGTCATCCACATAGGCCAGGCCCTGCTCCACCAGGCATTCGGCCCACTGGTAGAGCTGCTCGAAGTAGTCCGAGGCGTGCACGGTGATGCCCGGGGTGTAGCCCAGCCAGGCGATGTCGTCCTTGATCGACTCGACGTACTCCGACTCCTCGGCGCCCGGATTCGTGTCGTCCAGACGCAGATTGCAGATGCCGTCGAAGTCCTTGGCCACCCCGAAGTTCTGCACGATGGCCTTGGCGTGGCCGATGTGCAGGTAGCCATTGGGCTCGGGTGGGAAACGGGTCTGCACCCGCTGGCCATAGATTCCCTGCTCGTTGTCGCGGCGGATCGCTTCGCGGATGAAGTCGTTGCTGGCGGCAGGAACAGGTGCGGTCATGGCGACGAAACTAGCATGCGACGCCGACATCCAGCGGGGCGGCTGGGGCCCAGCTTGCCGGCTCGCGTCGCCCGCCCTCCCGTGCGCCCAGGCGGTAGGCTCTGGGCATCATGACTGAACAGCTCTCCAGTGACGCCCTGACCCCCGCGCGACTGCGTGTCGCCCCGTCCCCGACCGGCGATCCCCACGTGGGAACGGCGTACATGGCGCTCTTCGACAAGGCCTGGGCCAAGCGCACCGGCGGTGCCTTCGTGCTGCGCATCGAGGACACCGACCAGGCGCGGCTGGTGGAGGGCTCCGAGGAGCAGATCCACTCCACCCTGGACTGGCTGGGTCTGGCGCCCGACGAGGGGCCCCGCCAGGGCGGCGAGTTCGGCCCGTACAAGCAGTCGGAGCGGTTGGACACCTACCGTCCCTTCGTCGACCAGCTGATCGCCGACGGCCACGCCTACTACTGCTGGTGCAGCTCGGATCGGCTCAAGGAGATGCGTGAGCAGCAGCAGGCCGAGAAGCGCGATGTGATCGGCTATGACCGGCTGTGCCTGGGCAAGACCAAACAGGAGCGGGCCCAGCTGCCCGGCTTCCAGGAGACCCCGGTCGTGCGGATGCTGATTCCCGATGACGTCGAGCTGGTCTTCGATGACCTGGTCAACGGCGAGACGCACGCCCCGCGCCCCGATGACCAGGTGATCCTCAAGACCGACGGATTCCCCACCTACCACCTGGCCGTCGTCGTCGACGACCACCTGATGGGCATCACCCACGTGGTGCGTGGGCAGGAGTGGATCAGCTCCACCCCCAAGCACATGCTGCTCTACACCTGGCTGGGCCTGCCGATGCCGCGCTTTGCGCACATGCCGCTGCTGCGCAACACGGACAAGTCCAAGATCAGCAAGCGCAAGAACCCGGCCGCCCGCCTCACCTGGTTCCGCGAGCAGGGCTATCTGCCGGAGGCGCTGTTGAACTTCCTGATGCTGCTGGGCTACCCGCCGGTCCGCGAGGGCGAGGAGGTGCAGACCTTCGACGAGTTCGTCGCCGCCTTCGACTGGTCCAAGATCAACCCGGCGGGCCCGATCTTCGACCTCGACAAGTTGAACTGGCTCAACGGAGCCTGGATCCGCCAGATGTCGGCCGAGGACGTTGCCAGCCGGATCGAGACCTACTGGGCCGAGCAGGGTGAGCCCGCGCTGGACGACGAGGGTCGGCGCATCCTGGTGGGGGCCACCCCGCTGATCCAGGAGCGCCTCACGCTGCTCAGCGAGGCCAAGGAGAAGCTCGCCTTCCTGTTCGCCGCCGACGCCGAGATCAGCGCCCCCGACGAGGTGGTGGGCAAGCTCAAGGATGACGCCGCTGACGTGCTGGACGCGGCCCTGTCCGTGCTGGAAGGGCTGGAACCCTTCGACGCAGAGACGATCCAGGCCGCGCTGCGCGCCAAGCTGGTGGAGGACATGGGCATCAAGCCCAAGTTCGCCTTCGCCCCGCTGCGTGTCGGAATCACCGGATCGAATGTCAGCCCGCCGCTTTTCGAGTCGATGGAGCTGCTGGGCCACGACTCGTCGCTGGCGCGTCTGAGGTCCTTCCGCGCCAGTCTGTGAGCCGTCAGCGCAGCTTCTTCAGCGGCGTCTGCCATCCGAGCTCGCAGACCTGGGCGAGGTACAGCTCCGCGCAGGCCAGGGCGTCGGTGAGCGCCTCGTGCGCCCGGTAGCGGGGGAGTCCGTACTGGTCACGGGCTGCCCACAGGCGCAGTGAGCCCTGGGGGGGTTCGTCGTCGAAGCCCTTGGTGAGCAGCCGGTACTGCAGCTGCATCGTGTCGACGGTGGGGATGGGAACGCTGTGTCCCCACACGTCGCGCATTGCCTTCTCCAGGAAGCCCGTCTCCATCACCGCATGGTGGGCCAGCAGCACCCGGCCCCGCAGGGCAGCGAGGAGCTGGGTGAGTGCCTCCTCCGGCTCGACGCCCTGGGCCAGCTGGTCATCGGTGATCCGGTGGATCGTGGCGCTCTGCCCCACGTCGGCCTGGCTTCGCAGGACGATGTGACCCGCCCCGCGCAGGGTGATCGCGTCCCCGTCGACGGGCACGAAGCCGATGCTGAGCAGATGGTCCTTCTTCGGGTCCAGGCCGGTGGTCTCCACGTCGACGGCCAGCAGACGCAGGGACGACGCCGGGGTGCTGCCCTCCGGCGCCGGGGTGGCGAGCCAGTCGCGCAGGGGGCCGTCGGGCAGCGACCCGCTGCGGTGTTGGGCGGACTTTCGGAACAGTGCCATGGCCGCCTCAGTTCATCAGGTGGGTCTGGTAGCTGTACGACAGGCCCTCCTGGGCCTTGCGGATCACCGCGAAGGCGTCCTTGAGGTGCCGCTTGTCGAAGTTCGACAGCTCATCGGCCCGCACCACATTGTCCGGGGTCCGGCCGGCCTCCAGCTGCCGACTCTGGTGCGCCAGCCGCACGTGGGCGACGAATTCGAAGGCGTCGGCCAGGTCATTGAGGCTGGCGGCGCCATTGGCGGATGCGACGCGCAGGCGGTCCAGGGTTCCGACCGCGTCGAGTCCCTGGGCCAGGGCGTGCACGCGCGCGATCTCGATGATGGCGTGCACTCCATTGGCCTTCATGTCGAAGGTCTCGGCCTCCTCGCCACGGGTGGCCAGCACGATGCCGCGGAAGAAGCCAACCGGGGTCTGCCGTTCCACCGCCTCCGCTGCCATCTGACCCAGGAATCGCTTGGCATTGGGGGTGGCGGCCAGCACGTCGCTGCGCACCGCGGCCAGCAGCGATGGATCGCCGTGCACGGTGCGGGCGTCGAAGAAGATCTGGCTGTGCAGCACCGCCTCCGGTGCGGGCTCGTGGATCCACTGGGCGAACTGTCGGCGCCACTGGCTGACCGAGAGGCGCCAGGTGGGATTGCTGGCCATGACGTCGCCCGGACACAGCTCCTGCCCGCACTCCGCGAGCCCGGCCGTCACGCGCTCGGCGACGGCGGCAAACCACTGGGCTGCCCCTTCCTGCTCCAGCACGCCATCGGCGATCACCATGGCGTGGTCCTGGTCCGAATGGACGGACAATTCGCGCCGCGCCTGGGAACCCAACGCGATCCAGGCCCACGGGCCGGGTGCCTCGCCCAGCTCGTCGACGGCGAAGCCGATCAGGCGACGGGTGAGGGCGTCGGCGACGGTGGACAGCAGGCGGGAGATGTCGTCGGCGGAGGCGTCCTGGCGCAGCAGCTGCGCAACCAGAGAGGGGGTCCGGCCAGCCAGCCGGGCCAGGGAGGCCACGTCGCGCTGGCGTGAGATGTCGCCCACCAGGAAGACCGGGTCGGCCTGCTGCAGCCGCACGATGTCGCCTGCGGTCACGATCCGCACCGCGCGGCCGTCCTCCACGACGGGCAGGTGGTGGACGCCCCGGCTGGTCATCTCGAGCAGGGCCTCGAAGGCCTGGGTGCCAGGGGCCACATGGATGGGGGAGCGGGTCATGATCTCCGAGACCGGCCGCTGGACGTCCAGTGACTGGGCCACCACCTTGGACCGCAGGTCGCGGTCGGTGAGGATGCCCTCCATCTGATCACCCTCGCTGACCAGCAGTGCGGAGATCCGGTGCTGGGTCATCACACCGGCGGCCTCTCGGATCGACATGCTGGAGGCGACCGAGACGGGGTCGGGGCTGCCGATGTCATCCACCCGGGTGCGTAGCCAGGCCGCCGAACCGTCGGCGCTCTGCTGTACGGCGACGGCTCGACGCAGGCGCCCGTCGGACTGCTGGTCGTAGAAGTCCCGGACCTGGGGGTAGTGCTTGACCAGGTGGCCGAAGACCTCGGAACCCATCACGAGCACCAGGCTGTCCTCCACGGTGGAGATGGTGTAGCGGGAGGGCGCCTTGGAGAGTAGGGAGGAGGCGCCGAAACCGCCGCCGGGTTCGGCGCGCTCCACCAGCGCACCACTGACGTCGACGATGTCGGCGGCGCCGGAGCGCAGGATGTGCAGCACATTGTTGGGCTTGCCCACCTCCATCAGCACGGTGCCGCGGCGGTGGTAGCGCAGTTGGAGACGGCTCGGCAGTTCGTCGAGGATGGTTGCGGGCAGCGCGGCGAAGGGCTCGTGTTCGGCCAGGAAGTCACGAACCTCACGAAGTTCGACGTCCATCACAACTCCTTCGTCGTGGTGGTCGGGGGTCTCCGGGGAAGGTGCCGGAAGACCATCCAGGGGCCGGGTGGCTGGCACCAGACTGCCATCCGGGGCGGCCGTCGGGGCAGAAATGGACCTCAAGTGGGGCCGATTTTGCATCCGCCCCCTTGGCATGACAAACTTGTCAGGTTGCTCCGATGGAGTTGGCGCGTCATGCCGCCGGACGGGACTGCCTCGCAGGCCCGCTGTGGATGTCGCCCCGATCCTGGGCAGTCGCCGTGTGGACGGAACTGAAGAGAGCACTACATAACGGAAATAGAGCGTTTGTGAGTGCCTGACAGTTGCGACACGCCCGACCGCGGGGGTCGGAGGGAAGTGGACTTGGTCCCCAAGGGACGAGACCACGGAACTCAATGGCCAGTGAGCATTTGGGAGATCCCGCCGGGATCTCCGACGCGAAGCCGGAAACCTCCGGACTCAAGCTTGGACGAGTAGAAGGAACAACTGTGGCGGGACAAAAGATCCGCATCAGGCTCCGTGCCTATGACCATGAGGTCATCGACTCGTCGGCGCGCAAGATCGTCGACACGGTGACCCGTACGGGTGCCAAGGTTGCCGGCCCGGTGCCGCTGCCGACCGAGAAGAACGTGTTCTGTGTGATCCGTTCGCCCCACAAGTACAAGGACAGCCGCGAGCACTTCGAGATGCGCACCCACAAGCGGCTCATCGACATTCTTGATCCCACCCCGAAGACCGTCGACTCGCTGATGCGTCTCGACCTTCCGGCCGGTGTGGACATCGAGATCAAGCTCCCGTGAGGTCCGTGAACATGAACAACGAACGCAAGGTGAAGGGCCTGCTGGGCACCAAGCTCGGCATGACCCAGCTCTGGGACGACGAGAACCGCGTCGTGCCCGTGACCGTGATCCAGGCCGGCCCCTGTGTCGTGACCCAGGTCCGTACCCCCGAGGTCGACGGCTACAACGCCGTCCAGCTCGGCTTCGGCGCCAAGAAGGCCAAGTCGGTGACCAAGCCCGAGGGCGGTCACTTCGAGAAGGCCGGCGTCACCCCTCGCAAGCACCTCGTCGAGCTGCGCACCTCGGATGCCTCCGAGTACACGCTCGGCCAGGAGATCACCGCTGAGACCTTTGCCGCCGCCGACGTCGTCGACGTCACCGGCGTGAGCAAGGGCAAGGGCACCGCTGGTGTCATGAAGCGCCACGGCTTCCACGGCCTGCGCGCCTCGCACGGTGTGCACCGCAAGCACCGTTCGCCGGGTTCGATCGGCGGCTGCTCGACCCCCGGTCGCGTGTTCAAGGGCATGCGCATGGCGGGTCGCATGGGTGTCGACAAGGTGACCGTGCAGAACCTGACCATCCACGCTGTCGACGCCGAGCGCGGCCTGATCCTCGTCAAGGGCGCGATCCCTGGCAACAAGGGCTCGCTGGTCGTCGTTCGCAGCGCTGCCAAGAAGGGTGATGTCGCATGAGCGAGTCGCTGAAGGTCGACGTCCTCGACGTCGACGGCAAGAAGGCCGGTAGCACCGAGCTCCCCGTCGAGTTCTTCGGTGTCCAGACCAACATCCCGCTGATCCACCAGGTTGTCGTGGCCCAGCAGGCCGCTGCTCGTCAGGGCACGCACGCCACCAAGACCCGCGGCGAGGTCCGCGGCGGTGGCATCAAGCCCTGGCGCCAGAAGGGCACCGGCCGCGCCCGTCACGGCTCGCGTCGCTCGCCCATCTGGGTTGGCGGTGGCACCGTCCACGGCCCGCAGCCGCGCAGCTACGCGCAGCGCACCCCCAAGAAGATGATCGCCGCCGCGATCAAGGGTGCCCTGTCCGACCGCGCTCGTGACGGCAAGGTCTTCGTCCTCGACCAGATCGTCGCGGGTGAGACCCCCAACACCAAGGCCGCCCTCAAGGCCCTCGCCGCCGCCGGTGACGTCAGCAAGCTGCTGGTCGTCCTGGATCGTGCCGACGACGTTGCCTGGCTGAGCCTGCGCAATGTTCCCACCGTGCACGTCATCGCCGTTGACCAGCTCAACGCGTACGACGTCGTGGTCAACGACGGCGTGGTCTTCACCAAGGCCGCCCTGGAGACCTACACCGCCGGCCCCGTCAAGGGTCGTGGCGCCAAGGCCGTGGCCACGGAGTCCGAGGCCGCCGCAGAGGAGACCGAGAAGTGACTGATTCCGTGAAGATCCGCGACCACCGCGACATCCTGCTCGCACCCGTGGTCAGCGAGAAGAGCTACAACCTGCTCGACGAGAACAAGTACACCTTCCTCGTCGCGCCGCACGCGAACAAGACCGAGATCAAGATCGCCGTCGAGGCCATCTTCAATGTCAAGGTCACCGGTGTGAACACCATCAACCGTCCCGGCAAGACCCGTCGCACCCGCTTCGGTCTGGGCAAGCGCCCCGACACCAAGCGCGCGATCGTGTCCGTGGCCGAGGGCCAGCGCATCGACATCTTTGGAGGTCCGGTCGCCTGACCGGACGTTCGCTGAGACAAGGAAACTGAGACCTCATGGGTATCCGTAAGTACAAGCCGACTACGCCGGGCCGTCGCGGCTCCAGCGTGGCCGACTTCGTCGAACTGACTCGTTCCACGCCGGAGAAGTCGCTGCTGGCCCCCAAGCCGAAGACCGGCGGCCGCAACAACTCCGGACGCATCACCACCCGTCACATCGGTGGTGGCCACAAGCAGGCGTACCGCATCATCGACTTCAAGCGTTACGACAAGGACGGCGTTCCGGCCAAGGTCGCTCACATCGAGTACGACCCGAACCGCACCGCCCGCATCGCGCTGCTGCACTACGCAGACGGCGAGAAGCGCTACATCATCGCTCCCTCGGGTCTGACCCAGGGCGCCACGGTGACCGCTGGTGAGGGCGCCGACATCAAGCCGGGCAACAACCTGGCCCTGCGCAACATCCCCGTCGGCACCACCGTGCACGCCGTGGAGATGCGTCCCGGTGGCGGCGCGAAGCTCGGCCGCAGCGCCGGCGCGTCGATCCAGCTGGTCGCTCGCGAGGGCAAGTACGCCACCCTGCGCATGCCCTCGGGCGAAATGCGTATGGTCGACGTCCGTTGCCGCGCCACCGTTGGATCCGTCGGCAATGCCGAGCAGTCCAACATCAACTGGGGCAAGGCTGGCCGCAAGCGCTGGAAGGGCGTCCGCCCGACCGTGCGTGGTGTGGTCATGAACCCGATCGACCACCCGCATGGTGGTGGCGAGGGCCGTACCTCGGGTGGTCGTCACCCGGTGTCGCCCTGGGGCAAGCCTGAGGGTCGCACCCGCGACAAGAACAAGGCGAGCAGCCGCCTCATCGTCCGTCGCCGCAAGACCGGCAAGAAGCGCTGATTGGGAGCCTGAGAAAAAATGCCACGTAGCTTGAAGAAGGGTCCCTTCGTCGACGAGCACCTGACCAAGAAGGTCGATGCCCAGAACGAAAAGGGAACCAAGAACGTCATCAAGACCTGGTCGCGTCGCTCGATGATCGTGCCCGACATGCTGGGTCACACCATCGCCGTGCACGACGGTCGCAAGCATGTCCCGGTCTTCGTGACCGAGTCCATGATCGGCCACAAGCTGGGCGAGTTCGCTCCGACGCGTACCTTCAAGGGTCACGTCAAGGACGACAAGAAGGCGCGCCGCCGCTGAGCGGGCGAGACAAGGAACTGATCAAAGAATGAGCAACAACGAAAGCCGGCCCAGCCGTCGCGCTGCCCTGCTCGGGGATCGTCCTGGCTCGTACGCGATTGCGCGTCACGTCCGGATGAGCCCGATGAAGGTGCGTCGTGTCATCGACCTGGTCCGTGGAATGGACGCCAACGAGGCCCTGGTCACGTTGAAGTTCGCTCCGCAGGCCGCGAGCGACCCCGTCTACAAGGTGCTGGCCTCGGCCATCGCCAACGCCGAGAACACCGAGAACCTGCGTGCGGACGACCTGTACGTGTCCCAGTGCTTCGTGGACGAGGGTGTGACCATGCGTCGCATCCGTCCCCGTGCCAAGGGATCCGCCAGCCGCATCCTGAAGCGCGCCAGCCACATCACCGTGGTTGTCGAGCCCAAGTCCAACAAGACCGCAACTGAGAGCAAGAAGGGAGCCTGAGCATGGGCCAGAAGATCAACCCGCATGGCTTCCGCCTCGGCATCACCACCGATCACAAGACCCGTTGGTACGCCGAGAAGCAGTACGCGGCCTTCGTCGGTGAAGACGTCAAGATCCGTCAGTACCTCCTGAAGAACCTGGAGCGTGCCGGCATCTCCTCGATCGAGATCGAGCGTCGTTCCGAGCGCGTGACCATCTTCCTGTACGCCGCCCGTCCGGGCATCGTCATCGGCCGCAATGGCGCCGAGGCAGAGCGCGTGCGCAATGCCCTGGAGAAGCTGACCGGCAAGCAGATCCAGCTGAACATCCTCGAGGTCAAGAACCCCGAGATCGATGCCCAGCTGGTTGCCCAGGGTGTCGCCGAGCAGCTGGGCGCCCGCGTGGCCTTCCGCCGCGCGATGCGCAAGGCGCAGCAGACCGCGATGCGTTCGGGTGCCCAGGGCATCCGCATCAAGTGCTCCGGCCGTCTGGGCGGTGCCGAGATGAGCCGTTCCGAGGGCTACCGCGAGGGTCGTGTCCCGCTGCACACGCTGCGTGCCGACATCGACTACGGCTTCTACGAGGCCCGCACCACCTTCGGCCGCATCGGCGTCAAGGTGTGGATCTACAAGGGCGACGTCACGGGCACCCGCGCCGAGCGCGCTGCCCAGAAGGCCGCTCGTGCAGCCGCCCCCGGCGCCAACCGTCGTGGTGGCCGCCGTCCCGACCGTCGTGGCGATCGCCCCGAGCGTGGCGGACGCCGCCGCGCCGACGAGGCGCGCAATGACAACAATGCCGGCGCCAAGGCAGAGGCCCAGGCCCCGGCAGCTGAGAACGCAGGAGCCTGAGCATGCTGATTCCTCGTCGTGTTAAGTACCGCAAGCAGCACCACCCCAAGCGTGATGGCATGGCCAAGGGTGGCACCAAGCTTGCCTTCGGTGAGTACGGGATCCAGGCGCTGGAGAGCTCCTACCTGACCAACCGTCAGATCGAGGCCGCTCGTATCGCCATGACCCGTCACATCAAGCGAGGCGGAAAGGTGTGGATCAATGTCTACCCGGACCGTCCGCTGACCAAGCACCCTGCCGAGTCCCGAATGGGCTCCGGCAAGGGTTCGCCCGAGTTCTGGGTGGCCAACATCAAGCCGGGTCGTGTGCTCTTCGAGCTCTCCGGTGTTGAGGAAGAGGTCGCTCGCGAGGCCATGCGCCTCGCCATCCACAAGCTGCCCTTCAAGGCTCGCTTCATCAAGCGCGAAGCAGGTGAAATCTGATGGCGAAGACCACCACCGCCGCCGAACTGCGCGGCCTCAGCCGTGACGACCTCAACGCCAAGGTCCTCGAGCTGAAGGAAGAGCTGTTCACGCTGCGCTTCCAGGCCGCCACCGGCCAGCTGGAGTCCCATGGACGTCTGCGCGAGGTCCGCAAGGACATCGCCCGGATCTACACCGTGCTCCAGGAGCGCAACCTGGGCATCGTTGACGACCCTGAGAAGAAGGCCTGATCATGAGCGAGAACACCAACGTCGAGACCGAGGCCCGCTCCGCCCGCAAGGTGCGCGAGGGACTCGTCGTCTCGGACAAGATGGACAAGACCATCACCGTGCTCGTGGAGGACCGCGTCAAGCACCCCCTCTACGGCAAGGTCATGACCAAGAGCGAGCGGCTCAAGGCCCACGACGAGAACAACGAGGCCGGCACGGGTGACCGTGTGCGCATCATGGAGACCCGACCGCTGTCGGCGACCAAGCGCTGGCGCCTCGTCGAGATCCTCGAGAAGGCCAAGTGATCCACGCCCTGTGCGTCTGATCTCCCGGAAGGGCCCGTCCACCAGGACGGGCCCTTCCCCTGTTGCGAGGTCGATTTGCCACCGGGTCGATTCGCCACCGGGCCGATTCGCCACAGGGTCGATTCGCCACCGGGCCGATTCGCCACAGGGTCGATTCGCCACCGGGTCGATTCGCCAGAGGGCCCCTTGGTCGTTTAGACTTGAGAAGTTGGCTTCAATCGCCCCAGCTGTGCGCTCAGGTGCACGCGGTGTGGGGGAGCCCTCCAGTCTCGAACGGGAGACCGTTCGTCGGGGGATGAGAGATCGTCCCTCTGCCTGCGGGCCTCACGGCTCGGGGTTGTCCACCCCTCCTGGCAAAATCCAGGGGGACCAGATCAAGCTCCACAAGGCCCTGCGGGGAACCGGTGGGGCAGAGGAGAATCAATGATCCAGCAGGAGTCGCGGCTCAAGGTCGCCGACAACACTGGTGCCAAGGAGCTCTTGTGCATCCGTGTTCTCGGTGGTTCCGGTCGCCGCTACGCCGGTCTCGGCGACACCATCGTGTGCAGCGTCAAGGACGCCATCCCCGGTGGCAACGTCAAGAAGGGCGAGATCGTCAAGGCTGTCATCGTTCGCACCGTGAAGGAGAACCGTCGCGCTGACGGCTCCTACATCAAGTTCGACGAGAACGCCGCCGTCATCCTGAAGAACGACGGGGAGCCCCGCGGCACCCGCATCTTCGGCCCCGTGGCCCGTGAGCTTCGCGAGAAGAAGTTCATGCGCATCGTCTCGCTTGCCCCGGAGGTGATCTGACATGAAGTCGCTCCACGTGAAGAAGGGTGACCGCGTCAAGGTCATCGCCGGCAAGGACAAGGGCACCATCGGCGAGATCATCGCCGTGGACATCGAGAACCAGCGCGTCACCGTCGAGGGCGTCAACATCGTCAAGCGTCACCTGCGTGACCAGGCGACCGCCTCCGGCCAGCAGACCAAGGGCGGCATCATCTCGTCCGAGGCCCCCATCCATGTCTCCAACGTCCAGCTGGTCATCGGTACCGGCAAGGACGCCCAGACCACCCGCGTCGGCTACAAGCGCGTCGAGGTCACCAAGCGTCGTCCCGACGGTTCGGAGTACACCACCACCCGTAGCGTTCGCATCGCCCGCAAGACGGGGGAGGAGATCTGATGAGCGCCGAGACCTACGCGCGCGAAATGCCGCGCCTGAAGCAGCGTTACCGCGACGAGATCCGTCCCGCCCTGCAGGATGAGTTCAAGTACGCCAACCCCATGCTGATCCCTGGCCTCACCAAGATCGTGGTGAACATGGGTGTCGGCGATGCCGCCAATGACTCCAAGGTCATGGACGGTGCCATCCGCGACCTGACCGCCATCACCGGTCAGAAGCCGCAGGTGACCAAGGCCCGCAAGTCCATCGCCCAGTTCAAGCTGCGCGAGGGCATGCCGATCGGCTGCCACGTCACCCTGCGCGGTGACCGCATGTGGGAGTTCGCCGACCGCCTGCTGACCCTGGCCCTGCCCCGAATCCGCGACTTCCGCGGCCTCAACGGCAACCAGTTCGACGGCCTGGGCAACTACACCTTCGGCCTGAACGAGCAGGTCATGTTCCTCGAGATCGACCAGGACAAGATCGATCGCGTGCGCGGCATGGACATCACGTTCGTCACCACCGCCTCCAACAATGAGGAGGGCAAGGCGCTGCTGAAGCACCTGGGCTTCCCCTTCAAGGAGGTCGACGACCCCAAGGCCAAGAAGGTGCGTCGCGGCCCGGCGTACTACAAGAAGAAGAAGTGAGGCGCTGAACCATGGCCAAGACAGCCCTGAAGGTCAAGCAGGCTCGTACCCCGAAGTTCGGCGTCCGCGCCTACACCCGCTGCCAGAAGTGCGGCCGACCGAAGTCGGTCTACCGCAAGTTCGGTCTGTGCCGCGTCTGCCTGCGCGAGATGGCACACAAGGGCGAGCTGCCCGGTGTGACCAAGTCGTCCTGGTGAGCCCAGCACGCTGAGAACTCGTGGCCGACGACGGGGAGCGATCCCCGTCGTCGGCTCACACCCGTCATCGCTTCGTTGGAGCGGTGGCCCCAAGAACTTCCCGGCCGCCGGTCGGGACATAGCGCGAAAGGTCATGTCTGGGTGGACCCGGCCATGAAACCGTCGCGAGGAAGTAGCAAACAGCCATGACAATGACTGATCCAATCGCAGACATGCTCACGCGTCTGCGCAACGCCAATCAGGCGTTCCACGACGAGACCTCCATGCCGAGCTCGAAGATCAAGGTGGGTATCGCCGAGATCCTCAAGCAGGAGGGCTACATCTCTGACTTCGAGGTGCTCGATCCCGCCGAGGGCGAGGTCGGCAAGACCCTCAAGATCACGCTGAAGTACGGCGACGATCGCAAGCGTTCCCTCGCGGGCCTGCGTCGCATCAGCAAGCCGGGCCTGCGCGTCTACGCAAAGTCGACCGCGCTGCCGAAGGTGCTGGGTGGGATGGGCATTGCCATCATCTCCACCTCGCAGGGCCTGCTGACCGATGGCCAGGCACACGCGAAGTCCGTGGGCGGCGAAGTGCTCGCCTACGTCTGGTGACCCGACGAGACTGATAAGGAGAATTTGAATGTCACGCATTGGCAAGCTCCCGATCACCGTCCCGTCCGGTGTTGAGGTGAAGCTTGACGGCCAGAATGTCGAGGTCAAGGGCCCCAAGGGCACCCTGACCCACGTCGTTCCTGAGCCCATCAAGATCCAGAAGAATGACGAGGGCCAGCTCGAGGTCGCTCGTCCCAATGACGAGCGCGAGAGCCGCTCGCTGCACGGCCTGACCCGCACCCTGGTGAACAACATGATCATCGGTGTGACCGAGGGCTACGAGAAGAAGCTCGAGATCGTCGGCGTTGGTTACCGAGTGATCTCCAAGGGCCCCAAGCAGCTCGAGTTCGCGCTCGGCTTCTCGCACCCCGTCATCATCGACGCGCCGGAGGGTGTCTCCTTCGCCGTCGAGAAGCCCACCGCCTTCAGCGTTCAGGGCATCGACAAGCAGGTTGTCGGCGAGGTCGCGGCCAACATCCGCAAGCTCCGCAAGCCCGAGCCGTACAAGGGCAAGGGCGTGCGCTACGCCGGCGAGGTCGTTCGCCGCAAGGTCGGAAAGGCTGGTAAGTGACCATGGCTATCTCACTGGCAGTCCGCAAGGGACTGGCTCCGAAGACCGCGTCGCGTGTGCGTCGCCAGACTCGTGGCCGCAAGAAGATCCAGGGTTCGGCCGAGCGTCCCCGCATGGTCGTCACCCGTTCCGCCCGTCACCTTGCCGTCCAGGTGATCGACGACGTCCAGGGCCACACCCTGGCATCGGCGTCCACCATGGAGGCCGCCGTCCGCGGCGCCGAGGGCGACAAGTCCGCCAAGGCCGCGAAGGTTGGTGCGCTGATCGCTGAGCGCGCCAAGGCCGCTGGCATCGAGAACGTGGTCTTCGACCGCGCTGGCAACAAGTACCACGGTCGCATCGCTGCGCTGGCTGACGCCGCGCGCGAGGCTGGCCTCGGGTTCTGATCACGACTGAAAGGCATATGACGATGAGTGAAACTCAGCGCCGCGGTGGCGGTGCCGGAGGCGAGCGTCGGGGTCGTGAGGACCGTCGAGGCAACGCCAAGCAGACCGAAGAGAAGTCGCAGTACCTCGAGCGCGTGGTTGCCATCAACCGCGTCGCCAAGGTGGTCCAGGGTGGCCGTCGCTTCAGCTTCACCGCGCTGGTCGTGGTGGGCGATGGTGAGGGCACCGTGGGCGTCGGCTACGGAAAGGCCAAGGAGGTGCCCGCGGCGATCGCCAAGGGCGTCGAGGAGGCCAAGAAGCACTTCTTCAAGGTGCCGCTGATCCAGCGCACCATCCCGCACCCGGTGCAGGGCGAGAAGGCTGCTGGTGTCGTGATGCTGCGTCCGGCTTCGCCCGGTACCGGTGTCATCGCCGGTGGCTCGGCTCGCGCCGTGCTGGAGTGCGCCGGCGTGCACGACGTGCTCGCCAAGTCCCTGGGCTCGCCCAACGCCATCAACGTGGTGCACGCCACCGTTGAGGCGCTGCAGAGCCTCGAGGAGCCCGAGCAGATCGCCAAGCGTCGCGGCAAGCCCGTCGAGGACGTTGCTCCCGCCGCGATGCTGCGGGCTCGCAAGGAAGGGGTGACCAACTGATGGCACGCCTCAAGGTGACCCAGTTGAAGTCGGGCATCGGCAGCAAGCAGAACCACAAGGACACCCTGCGCACGCTGGGTCTCAAGAAGGTTGGCGACGTTGCCGTCAAGGAGGACCGTCCCGAGATCCGCGGGATGGTCAAGGCTGTGCAGCACCTCGTTGCTGTGGAAGAGGTTGAGTGACATGGCGTTGAAGGTTCATCACCTGCGTCCTGCCCCCGGAGCCAAGACCGCCAAGACCCGTGTTGGTCGTGGTGAGGGCTCGAAGGGCAAGACTGCTGGTCGCGGTACGAAGGGCACCGGCGCGCGCAAGAACGTCCCCGAGGCGTTCGAGGGCGGCCAGATGCCGATGCACATGCGTCTGCCCAAGATGAAGGGTTTCAAGAACCCCTTCAAGGTGCAGTACCAGGTTGTCAACGTCGGCACCATCGCCGAGCTGTTCCCCGAGGGTGGTGCCGTCAGCGTCGATGACCTCGTCGCCAAGGGCGCCATTCGCAAGGGTCACCTCGTCAAGGTGCTCGGCAATGGCGACATCCAGGTGGCAGTCCAGGTGAGCGCCGACGCGTTCACCGGCTCCGCCAAGGAGAAGATCGAGAAGGCCGGCGGTTCGGTCACCGAGCTGTGATCGATCCGGTCTGAACAGGAGCGGGGCAGCGACATTCATGTCGCTGCCCCGCTCGTCATTCGTCACGGGGATTCGCGACGAGTTCAGTCCTTGACTAGTCACGGATGTGGAGCGTTCAAAGCGCTGAATGCTGAATCGATTCCGTGGGGTCAACTGATAATTTTACGGCCAGAACCGCTTCTGGACCGGCTGAGAACCTTGACTCAACCAAGGCTCGCGGGGCATTGTGGCCGACGCGACAAGGGTCAGGGATCGTGGCTCCCGCACCATCACAGAAAGGACGTCCGTGCTCCGCTTCTTGCTCCGGCGTCTGGCCAACTACGTGCTGCTGTTGTTCATCGCAGTCTCGGTGGCCTACCTGCTTGCATCGGTCTCGATGGACCCGCGCAATGCGTTCGACTGGCAGAACCCCAGCCTGAACCGTGATGCGGTCAACGCCACGTTGACCAGCTACAACATCAATCCCGACACATCGCCCCTGACCCGCTACGGCCGGTGGCTCAAGATGGTCTTCGGCTCCTGGGACTGGGGTTTCACGCCCAAGGGAGACTCGGTCAATGAGCTGCTGGGCACCCGGATCTGGGTCTCGCTGCGCCTGATGACGATCGGCACCCTGCTGGGCATCATCTGTGGCGTCGCGCTCGGCGCCTGGACCGCTGTGCGCCAGTACTCCTTCGCCGACCGCGCCGTCTCCTTCCTGGCCCTGCTGCTGATCTCCACCCCGGTGCTGGTGCTGGCCCCGAGCCTGCAGATGGTTGCCACCTGGATCAACACTGCCGTCGGCTACCCGCTGTTCGAGTTCATCGGCGAGACCGGCCAGGCGGGCGACTACTTCGGCGCCAAGCTGGTGGACCGGATGCAGCACCTGCTGCTGCCCACGCTCTCGCTCTCGCTGATGCAGATGGCCTCCTACTCGCGTTACCAGCGCAACCTGATGCTGGACACGCTGGGAGCCGACTATGTGCGCACCGCACGCGCCAAGGGCCTGCGCAAGGGCAAGGCCATCCGCCACCACGCGCTGCGCAATGCCATCATCCCGATGACCACCTACTTCGCCTTCAGCGTCGCGCTGGTCTTCACCGGCGCAGCGCTGACCGAGAAGATCTATGGCTGGCACGGCATGGGTGCCTACTCGGTCGAGTCGATCACCGCCCAGGACATCAACGGCACCGCCGCCGTCGTGGCCTTCTCCGGCGTGTGTGTCCTCGCCTGCGCGCTGTTGTCCGACATCCTGATCGCCGCCATCGACCCGCGCGTGCGCACGAACTAGGAGCTGGCCAGATGAGCAATCTCGAACCCGAGGCCTCCTCGAAGACCGAGGTGGAAGCCACCGCGGCGGCCGTCGACCACCTCGTGGACGACGAGAAGCACCTGTCTCGTGGACGGCTGATCCTCAAGCGCTTCTGGCGCCCGCTGGGCGCCAAGATCGGTGTCTTCGGTCTGTCCCTGGTGGTGCTGGCGGCCATCATCGGCCCACACATCGGCCAGTGGCGCTTCGACGACGTAGACAACGAATGGTTCCTCTCCCCGCCGTCGAACCTGCACTGGTTCGGCACCACCCAGGGTGGTCGCGACGTCTTCGCCATGACCATGCAGGGCCTGCGCAAGTCGCTGATCATCGGCTTCTCCGTCTCCTTCCTGGTGACCGCCATCGCGGCGTTGGTCGGTGCCGCAGCTGCCTTCTTCGGCGGCAAGGTGGAGAAGGCCATCCTGTGGATCATCGACATGATGCTGGTGATCCCGTCCTTCCTGATGATCGCCATCATCAGCCAGAACACCGGCGGCCAGAAGGGCTCCACCTGGCTGTTCATCCTGCTGCTGGTGGCCTTCAGCTGGATGCTGAGCGCCCGCGTGGTGCGCGCCATGACGCTGAGCGTGGTCAACCTGGACTACGTGAATGCCGCCAAGTTCATGAGCGTCCCGTCCTGGGCCATCATCACCAAGCACGTGCTGCCCAACATCTCGTCCTACCTGATCATCGACGCCACGCTCGCCGTGGCCAGCGCGATCATCAGTGAGACCGCGCTGAGCTACTTCGGCTTCGGCGTGCAGTCCCCGGACACGTCGCTGGGCACGCTGCTGGGTGAGGGCACCCAGATGGCCACCACCTTCCCGTGGGTCTTCCTGGCCCCGGCCACGGTGCTGGTGATCACGCTGCTGTCCGTCAACTTCATCGGTGACGCCCTGCGCGACGCCATCGACCCGTCGTCCAAGTCCGGAGGCCAGGCATGAGCCACGCCGCTGTCAACCCCGCCCGCTTCCGCAACGAAGGCAATTTGCCCACCGCAAGTGCGGGCGTCCCTGCCCTGCAGGTGGCCGACCTCAACGTGCGCTTCCCGTCGGAGGACGGCGTGGTGCACGCCGTTCGTGGCGTGAACCTGCAGGTGGACGCCGGCGAGGTGCTCGCCATCGTCGGTGAGTCCGGTTCCGGCAAGTCCGTGACCTCGATGGCCGTCATGGGCCTGCTGGACGAGAACGCCCGCGTGGACGGCTCGGTCAAGCTGCACGGCACCGAGCTGATCGGCCGCGACGACAACTGGATGAGCAATGTGCGGGGCCGCAAGGTCGCCATGATCTTCCAGGACCCGCTGTCCGCCCTGACACCGGTCTACACCGTCGGTGACCAGATCGTCGAGGCCCTGCAGATCCACCAGGAGATGGACGACGACGCGGCCCACGCGCGCGCGATCGAACTGCTGCGCATGGTGGGCATCCCGAACCCGGAGGTGCGCGCCAAGGCCTTCCCGCACGAGTTCTCCGGCGGCATGCGCCAGCGCGTGGTGATCGCCATGGCGATCGCCAACAATCCCGACGTGATCATCGCCGACGAGCCCACCACGGCCCTCGACGTGACCATCCAGGCGCAGGTCATCGACCTGCTGAAGGTGGCACAGCGGGAGACCGGCGCGGCCGTCATCATGATCACCCATGACCTGGGCGTCGTGGCGGGCATGGCCGACAAGGTGGCCGTGATGTATGCCGGGCGCGTCGTCGAGGCCGCCGACGTGGGCGACATCTTCTACCGCACCCGGATGCCCTACACCATCGGTCTGCTCGGATCGCTGCCCCGCCCGGACATGAGCCGCGACGAGATGCTCACCCCCGTGGAGGGCAATCCGCCGTCGCTGCTGAAGCTGCCGCCGGGCTGCCCCTTTGCACCGCGCTGCCCGATGGCCTCCGACGAGTGCCGACGGGACGAGCCGGCCCTGGCGGAGACCGACAAGGCCGGGCACTTTGCCGCCTGCGTCAAGGTGAACCAGATCATCGACGGCGACCTCACCTACCAGGACATCTACCCGATTCCGAAGGTGCGGGCCAGCGAACTGACCGCCCTGCCGCGCGAGCAGCGCGAGGAGGTGCTGCGCGTCGAGGGCTTGGTGAAGACCTTCCCGCTCACCAAGGGCGCGGTCTTCAAGCGTCGCGTGGGCACGGTGCACGCCGTCGACACCATCGACCTGGACATCCGGGCCGGTGAGACCCTGGGTCTGGTGGGGGAGTCGGGTTGCGGCAAGACCACCACGATCATGAGCATCCTCGAGCTGAAGAAGCCGGAGAGCGGCCGGGTGGTCGTGATGGGCAAGGATGTTGCGGAACTGAACGGATCCGGCCGCAAGGCGGTCCGTCAGGACCTGCAGGTGGTCTTCCAGGACCCGATGGCCTCCTTGGACCCGCGCATGCCGGTCTCCGAGATCCTGGCCGAGCCGTTGAAGTACAACGGCTACCCGAAGGCGAAGATCGAGGGCCGCGTGCGTGAGCTGATGAAGCTCGTCGGTCTGGAGCCCGCCCACGCCAACCGCTACCCGCGCAACTTCTCCGGTGGGCAGCGCCAGCGCATCTGCATCGCGCGAGCCCTGGCCCTGGAGCCGAAGCTGCTGGTGCTCGACGAGCCGGTCAGTGCGCTGGACGTCTCCATCCAGGCCGGTGTGCTGAACCTGCTGGAGCAGCTGCGCGTCGAGCTGGGTCTGAGCTACCTCTTCGTCGCCCATGACCTGTCCGTGGTGCGCCACATCGCCACCCGCGTGGCGGTGATGTACCTGGGCCACATCGTGGAGATCGGCGACGTGGACGACGTCTTCGATGCCCCTCAGCACCCCTACACCCAGGCGCTGCTCTCGGCGATCCCGGTTCCCGACCCGGCCAAGGAGGCCACCCGCGACCGGATCGTGCTCACGGGAGACCTGCCCAGCCCGGCGAACCCGCCGGCCGGCTGCCCCTTCCACACTCGCTGCCCCAAGTACCAGACGCTCGACGAGCAGCACCGTTCCCGTTGCGACTCCGAACGGCCGGCACTGTTGGTGCAGGGTGCCGACCAGGAGGTTGCCTGCCACTATCCGGAGGCCCTGCAGGTCTTCTGATCGACGGCCGGCTGCCGCGATCGCTGTGTCCACAGGGATGTCTGCCTTATAGAAGTGCCCCTTCCCCGAGCCATCGCCGGGGGAGGGGCATTCTTCATGCACCGGAGGCGTTCATCACTCCGGCATCGCCGCTGCGGCTAGGGGAATCACGGTCACGTAACGATGTGGACACGAGCCCGTCACAACTGTTTGCCTCGCGTACGCCATGTCGTAGGTTTCCATCATCGGACGCACCAGTGTGGGTGGCGTCCACGATCATCTCGGAGGTCATTGTGCGCAAGCCCGCATCAGCGGTCGCCCTGCTCGCCGTCGGAGCCCTGGCTCTCTCGGCCTGTGGCGCCCCCACGTCGAGCACCGGAGGCAACACCACCAGCAATGAGGGTCCCGCGCTCTCGGCGATGAACGAGAAGCCCCGCGAGGAGCTCAAGGAGGGCGGTACCGTCCGCTTCGCCATCAGCTTCCTGCCCCCGGACTGGAATACCTCCAGCATCGACGGCAATGGTGTGGACAATGACACGATCTCCGAGTACACCCAGCCGGTGAACTTCCTCTACGAGGACGACGCCTCCATCAAGGAGAACAAGCCCTTCCTGGAGAGCTACGACGTCCAGGAGCCCAAGGACGGCAAGGGCCAGGTGGTCACGCTGCACCTGAACCCCGAGGCCAAGTGGAATTCGGGCCGCACCATCGACTGGACCGACTACGAGGCCACCTGGAAGGCCAACAACGGCTCCAACCCCGAGTTCAAGCCGGCCACCACCGACGGCTTCTCCGAGATCGTCAGCGTCGCCAAGGGTGAGAAGGAGACCGACGTCGTCGTCACCTTCAAGGCCGCCTACCCCGACTGGTCTGCCGTGCTGTCCAGCGTGCAGCCCAAGGAGGGCGTGGCCACTCCCGAGCTGTACAACAAGGGCTGGACCACGTACAACCCCGACTGGGCCAGCGGCCCCTTCATCTTCGACAAGCTGGACAAGGCCCAGAAGATGGTGACCTTCAAGCGCAACCCCAAGTGGTGGGGCAACCCAGCGCTGCTCGACTCGGTGAGCTTCCGCCAGCTGGAGACCCCGGCCGACGTCAACGCCTTCGCCAACAATGAGATCGACGTCGTCGAGACCATGATCAACGCGACCGCGGTGAACACGGCCAAGAAGCGTTCCGACGCCGACATCCGCGCCGCAGGTTCGCGTCAGTGGCGTCACTTCACCTTCAACACGAAGTCGGGCCACCTGGCAGACATCAACGTGCGTCAGGCGATCGTGAAGGCCACCAACCGCGAGGCCATCACCAAGTCCGACCTGGTGGGCCTGCCGGTTAACCCCTCCGAACTGATGCTGGGCAACCACTTCTTCATGCCCGGCCAGGAGGGTTACGAGGACAACTCCGGTGACTTCAAGTACGACGTCGAGGCGGCCAAGAAGCAGCTCGACGAGGCCGGCTGGAAGCTGCCCGAGGGCAAGACCATCCGCGAGAAGGACGGCAAGCCGCTCGTCGTGAAGTACACGATGCTGACCGGCATTCCCACCAGTGAGAACGAGGGCAAGCTGCTGCAGAAGGACCTGGCGGCCGTGGGCATCGACCTCAAGTTCGTGAACATCGCTCCCGATGACATGAGCAAGAACCTGCGCGCCCACAGCTTCGAGATCCTCGCGTTCACCTGGCAGGGCACCCAGTACCCGATGAACAATGTGCGTCAGATCTACGGTGCCAAGACGGCCGGTAGCAAGGAGCCCTCGGAGTCGAACTACGCCCAGCTGGTCGATCCCGAGATCGAGAAGCTGATCCCGCAGATCGACACCGAGCCGGACAAGGCCAAGCGCGCCGAGCTGGTCAACCAGGTGGACAAGATCATCTGGGAGCAGGTGCACACCCTGCCGATCTACCGTCGTGTGGGTTACACCGCTGCCCCGAAGAACCTCGCCAACATCGGCGCGGCCACCTTCAAGGAACTGCCGAAGGAAGACATCGGCTACGTCAAGTGATCGGCGATCACTGACCGTGGGCCGCTGAACACGACGGACCACAACCGGCCACGGGCCCGGTTCCCTGATGAGGGAGCCGGGCCCGTGGCCGCTTGTCACGCCTTCAGGGTGTAGCGCTTTCAGGCCTCAGAGCAGGGTCAGGCCCGCGGCGATGGCCAACACGGCCAAGACAGCGATGCGCGGCCAGCGGACCACGTGCTGGACGCACTGTCCGCAGTCGGGGCGACCATGCCGGATTCGGGCCTCCTCGCCGATCAGGAGCTCCGCGGCACGGGCATCCAGGTCGAAGTACAAAGGGGCAGCGTCCGGACGAGCCGTTTGCAGGTCGCGGACACCAGCCGCACGGCCCTGCGCCATCGAGGCACCGCTGCGGGCAGGGGCGGCCCAGGCGCGATAGCTACGGCCTTGGGCGTCGACGCTGATGCCCCACGAGTTGCGGACACCGGTGACGGCATCCCAGCCGATGTCGGTGCGAGTCAGCGGATTGTCGAGCCGTAGCCGATCAGCCCCCAGCTCGATGCTTGCCGCTGACCAGAGCAACCAGCAGATCATCACGACCAGCGCCAGCCACGGGAGAGCCCGCAGCGCAGCGACTGGACCGCCCAGGACCAGCTCCGCCACCAGCAGGCCGATGGCCAGGGCAGCGGCGAGGCGGAAACCCCACCGGCCCACGGTGGACTGGATCACGACGACGGGACGCATGGATCCATTCTGCCCCTCCACCGGGCCGGCCGGGGTCCGGTCAGTCGACGGGAACCACGCGGCGCACCTGGGCGTGGTGACAGGCGCTGGGGTGCGCGCCCACCCCGTCTGGGCGATCCTCCAGCACGGGGAGCTGCTGGGAACAGACCTCGGTGGCCTTCCAGCACCGGGTGTGGAAGCGGCAGCCCGACGGCGGGTTGGCCGGGCTGGGAACATCGCCACTCAGCATGATCTGCTCGCGCTTTCCGCGCAGCTCCGGGTTGGGCAATGGGACGGCGGAGAGCAGCGCCTGGGTGTACGGGTGCGTCGGGCGCTCATAGATCTGTTCCTCGTCGCCCAGTTCCACCATCTTGCCCAGGTACATCACGCCCACCCGGTCGGAGATGTGGCGCACCACGGCCAGGTCGTGGGCGATGAAGACATAGGCAAGCCCCAGTTCGTCCTGGAGCCGCTCCAGCAGGTTCACCACCTGGGCCTGCACGGAGACGTCCAGGGCGCTGACCGGCTCGTCGCAGATCAGCACCTTCGGGTTGAGCGCGATGCCGCGCGCGATCCCGATGCGTTGGCGCTGGCCACCCGAGAACTGGTGCGGGTAGCGGTTGATGTGCTCGGGATTGAGGCCCACCTGTTCCAGCAGCTCCTGCACCCGCTGCCGTCGTCCGCCCTTGCCCACCGCGTCGGGATGGATCTCGAAGGCCTCGCCGATGATGTCTCCCACGGTCATGCGGGGGTTCAAGGAGGTGTAGGGATCCTGGAAGACGATCTGGATGTCACGCCGGAGGCGCCGCAGGGCAGCCCCCTGCTTGTCGTGCAGGCTCTCACCCTGGAAGGTGATGGTGCCGTCGGTCGGGTCCTCCAGGCGCATCAGGAGCCGCCCCAGGGTCGACTTGCCACAGCCGGACTCGCCGACGATGCCCAGGGTCTCACCGGGATGCAGGTCCAGGTCCACCCCGTCGACGGCCTTGACATGGCCCACCGTTCGGCGAATGACGCCGTCCTTGATCGGGTAGTACTTCGTGAGTCCGCGCGCGGACAGGATGGGCTCAGCCATGGAAGACCTCCTGGGCAAAATGGCAGGCGCTGGCACGGTTGGGGGAAGCCGCCGGATCAGGAACGGGAAGCAGGGCCGGCGGTTCTCCACTGCGGCACTGGTCCGTGGCCCGGGGACAGCGCGGGTGGAAGGCACAGCCCGCGGGCATGGCCAGCAGGTTTGGCGGAAGGCCACCAATGGCCTGCAGGGTGCCGCCCTTCTGGTCGAGCCGCGGGATCGAGTCGATCAGCCCCTTGGTGTAGGGGTGAGCGGGACGTGAGTAGATGTCCGCCACGTCAGCAGTCTCCACCATCCGGCCGGCGTACATCACATTGATCCGGTCGGCGACGTCGGCCACCACGCCCAGGTCATGGGTGATCAGGATCAGACCCATGCCGGAATCGTCCTGCAGCTCCCGCAGGAGCCCCATGATCTGAGCCTGGACGGTCACGTCGAGGGCGGTGGTGGGCTCGTCGGCGATCAACACCTCCGGCTCCAGCGCGATGGCCATGGCGATCATGATGCGTTGGCGCATGCCGCCACTGAACTGGTGTGGGAAGGCCTTCACCCGTTCCTTGGCGGCGGGGATCTGCACCTTCTCCATCAGACGCACGGCCTCGGCCATGGAGTCGGACTTGTTCATGCCCCGGTGCACTCGGAACATCTCGGCGATCTGCCACCCGACTGGGAAGACCGGGTTCAGCGAGCTCAACGCGTCCTGGAAGATCATCGAGACCAGCGGCCCGCGGGTTGCCCGTCGCTGCTTCTCGGGCAGTTGCAGCAGGTCCACGCCGCGGTAGACCACCTTGCCGCCCGTCACGAAGCCGGGTGGCGAGTCGATGATGCCCATGATGGCCTGGGCGGTGACTGACTTGCCCGAGCCGGACTCGCCCAGGATGGCCAGGGTCTCACCCTGATCCAGATGGAAGTCCACGCCATTGATCGCCTTGGCGATCCCGGACCGCATCCGGAACTCGACGTGCAGGTCCTCGACCCGTAGCAGGGGAGCGTCCCAGTCGAAACCGATCCGGTCCACGCCGATGCTGGTCCGGCGGTTGGTCTGTGTTGCTGTCATCGTCTCACCGCAGCTTCGGGTCGAGGGCGTCGCGAATCACTTCGCCCAGCAGGATGAAGGCCAGGACGGTGAGCGACAGGAAGAGGGACGGGAAGGCCAGCATCCACGGTGCGGACTGGATGTACCCCAGTCCCGAGGCCTCGCTGATCGCGATGCCCCAGCTGATCACCGGAGGGCGCAGTCCGATGCCGAGGAAGCTGAGCGTGGCCTCCACGGCAATGTAGGAGCCCAGGTTGATCGTGGCCACCACGAGCACGGCGGCCATCGCATTGGGCAGGATGTGGCTTCGGATGATCCGCCACGGGCTGGCCCCGAGTGCACGGGCAGCCTGGACGTACTCATTGGGCTTGACCTGCAGGACCGACGAGCGCATGAGGCGCGCGATGCTCGGCCAGCCCAGCACCACCAGCGCGGCCACCACCTTGGCGACGACCACCAGGTAGGGGGTCTCCGAGTTGCTGGGGAAGGAGTAGAGGATCACGATGCCACCGAGCAGCAGCGGGATGGCGAAGAAGATCTCGCCCAGCCGGGACAGCAGCGTGTCGAGCCAGCCCCCGGCATAGCCGGCGATCACGCCGACGATTCCGCCCAAGAGCGTGGTGCCCAGGGTGGTGAGCAGGCCCACCAGGATCGAGGCGCGGGCACCGTACACCGTGCGCGCATAGACATCGCAGCCCTGCAGATCGGTGCCGAACCAGTGGGTTGCGTTGGGCGCCTCGCGGGCGATCTGCAGGTCGCAGGCGTACGGATCGGTGCGGGTGAACAGCCCCGGGGCAATGGCCATGACCACCAGGATGATGATCATCACGACGGAGAACCAGAACATGGGCTTGCTGCGCATTTCCAGCCACGCGTCGGTCCACAGGGAGAGGGCCTTTTCGGGTTGACTTGCGGGCATGCCGGGGCCGGGCTCGTCGACGGACAGAGCGGCTGGGGCTGCGCCGTCGGCCAGCGGCGGGAGGTTCGTGTACTCAGTCATGGGCAATCCTCGGGTCGAGCACGCTGTAGAGGATGTCGACGATCAGGTTCATCAACAGGTACACCAGCACGAGGCAGGTGACCGCGCCGACGACGGAGATGCCGTCGCGCTGGTTGATGGACCGGAAGATGAAACCGCCGATTCCGTTGATGTTGAAGATGCGTTCGGTGACGATGGCGCCGCCCATCAGTGCCCCGAAGTCATAGCCCATGAAGGTGATGACCGGGATCAGCGAGTTGCGCAGGGCGTGCACGCCGATGGTGCGGCCATTGCTGAGCCCCTTGGCACGGGCGGTGCGCACATAGTCGGCGCGGAGGTTCTCCACCAGATTGGTTCGCGTCAGGCGTGCCACATAGGCGACGGACAGTGAGCCGAGCACCAGGCCGGGCAGGATCAGCTGCTGGAGGGTGCCCTGGCTGGCGGTCACCGGGATCACGTCGTTCAGGCCAGTCTTGAGCACCCCGAACTGGGCCATGCTGCCGATCACGAAGACCGGGATGGAGATGACCACGAGGGTGGAGACGGTGACCAGGTTGTCCAGGAACTTGCCCTTGCGGATGCCGGCCAGCACGCCGGCGGTGATGCCGATGAGGGCCTCGAAGAGCAGCGCGATGAGCGCCAGCTTGACCGTGGTGGGGTAGCGCACGGCCAGTTCGGAGGCCACCGAGTTCTGGTAGAAGTTGACGCCCAGGTCGCCCTGGACGAGCTTGCCCAGGTAGAGGGCGTACTGGACCAGCAGTGGCTTGTCCAGGTTGTACTCGGCCTTGAATGCCTCGATGTAGGCGGGGCTGCAGTCTCGTTCGCCGCAACGCCCCACCCAGGGATCGCCGGGCAGGGCGAAGACCATCAGGTAGAGCAGGAAGGTGGCGCCGATCACCACCGGGATCATCTGCACCAGGCGGCGCAGGACATACTTGAGCATCTGGGACTTCTCCTCACACACCACACGATGCGGTGGTGCACCGGGATCCTCCGGCGCACCACCGCATCGTGGACGTCAAGATTGCTTGTCTGACCGGGTCACTTGACGCTGATGGCGCTCAGGTCGAGGGTTCCGAAGGGGGTCACCTTGACATTGGTCACCTTGCTGGACCAAGCCACCGGGGTGGCGGCGCTCCACAGCGGGGTCACCGGCATGCCGTCGGCGAGCATGGCCTCGGCCTCCTGGTAGAGCTTGTTGGCCTCCTCCGGCGTCTTGGCGGCGGCTGCCTCGACGAGCTTCTTGTCGAAGGCCGGGTTGTCGTACTTGGCGTCATTCGAGGCCGCGTTCTTGGTGTAGAGCGGCGTCAGGAAGTTCTCGATCGACGGGTAGTCCATCTGCCAACCGCTGCGGTGGGCGCCCTTCAGCTCGCCGGCCTTGATCTGGGTGCGCAGGGTCTTGAAGTCAGGCGTGATGTTGACCTGGCAGTTCATCCCCAGGTTGGTCTTCAGCTGGTTGCAGACCGCGTCGGCCCACATCTTGTGGCCACCGTCGCCGTTCACGGAGATCTGGAAGACACCCTTGTAGCCGCCAGCGGCATCGTAGGCCTTCTTCGCAGCGTCCTTGTCGAAGGTGCAGGCATCACCGCAGGCGCCGGCCTTGTACCCGTCGACGACGGGGGAGACCCAGCCGTCGGCCGGGGTACGCGTGCCGTTGAAGACCTTGTCGGTGATGGTGGCGCGGTCGATCGCCTTGCTGATCGCCTTGCGCAGCTCCACATTCTTGAGCTGCTCGTCATTGGGCGTGAAGGTCAGGGTCTGGTGCACACCCGACTCGCGCACCGTGGTGCGGTCCTCGCCCAGCTGGGACTTCCACTGGTCGCCCACCAGCTGGTCGGCGGGGATGATGTCGGTGAAGTCGAGCTGGTCGGCAACCACCTCGGTGAAGGCAGCCGCGGCATCGTTGTAGATGCGGTAGGTCACCTTGTCCACGTGCGCGGGGAACTTGCCGGTGTACTCGGCATTCTTCTCCATCACGATCTCGGTGGCCGTGTTGCTGGTGATCTTGAAGGGGCCGGCGCCGATCGGCATCTTGCCGAACTCGGTGGACTTCGGATCCTTGAAGAAGGCCTCCGGCTGCGGCACGAAGGCCGAGTAGCCCAGGCGTACCGGAAGGTTCGAGACCGGCTCGCTGGTGGTGATGGTGAAGGTGGAGTCGTCCACCACCTTGAGACCGCTCATCGTCTGGGCCTTGGGCTTGGTCTTGCACTCCTCATCTGCGCACTGGACGTCGGCGAAGCCCTGGACGGGCTCGAAGAAGTAGCCGTTCTGCTGTCCATTGGGGGCGTAGGCGGCGAAATTCCAGGCGTCGACGAAGCTCTTGGCCGTCACCGGGGTGCCGTCGGAGAACTTGCGGTCCTTCTGGAGCTTGACCGTGAAGACCTTGTTGTCGGAGGTCTCGATCGACTCGGCGAGGTCCATCTCCGGTTCCGCGGTCTCCGAGTTGTACCGGACCAGCTTGGAGGTCACGGCGTCGATGACATTGCCTCCGCACACCTCGGTGGTGTTGGAGCCGAGCAGCGGGTTCTCCGGGGTGCAACCGCGGATCGTGATCTCACCACCGGACTTGGCAGCGCCGTCGCTGCCGGAGCCGGACTCGGTGGAGCCACCACCACAGGCACTCGTCGCAAGGGCGACGGTGACCATGGCGACGGCCAGAGTGCGAGGTGCTCGCATGGGGGCCTCCTGGTCGCGGGGCCGATGGCCCCGTGGATTGGACTGGTGCCCGACGTCCGCTACGGCGCGTCGTCATGGGCAGGTGGCCAAAAGCTACTAGGCCGTGTTGCTAAATGTGGGTGTGGAGCCTTCGGGTGATTCTTGAGTCGTGTCGCGAGATGTCATCACGGACGAGGTCTGGGAGCTGATCCGGGACGTGTTCCCGCC